>JAURGS010000184.1 GCA_030833685.1 Rhodoferax sp.
TAGTCCACGATCAGCACACCATCAACCCCTGCGGCGGCGGCATCTCGGGCAAAAACCTTGCCTTTGTGTTTGTGGTTGTAGGCTTCTACCGGATTGGCATAGCCCATGAGTACCACCGGGGTTCTGTCGTCTTTGGTGCGAAACGCCTTGACCATCTCCAGGACTTGATGCAGGCCCACGCCGGCGGCGAGCGCGCGGTCACCGGCTTGCTGGATAACGGGGCCATCGGCGCTGGGATCTGAAAACGGCACACCCAGCTCGATCACGTCTGCGCCGCCTTCAACCATGGCATGCATCAATTCAGGCGTGACATCCGGATAGGGGAATCCGGCGGTAACGAAGGGAATCAGCGCTTTGCGCTTGTGTAAGCGAAGCTGCGCAAGCGTGCTGGCGATGCGGCTCATTTGACCATCCTCAACGTTTGGGTCTGCGCTGATTGGCCCTTGACCGATTGACCCTGACAGCTGGGACGGCAGAAAAAGTCCGCTTGGGACAAGTCTGCCACCGTACCAATATCTTTGTCACCGCGGCCTGACAAGTTGATCAGGATCGATTGGGTGGGCGACATGGTGCGCGCCAGTTGCATGCCGTAGGCCACGGCGTGGCTGGATTCAAGCGCCGGGATGATGCCCTCGGTGCGGCAGAGATAATGAAACGCTTCCAGCGCCTGGGTATCGGTGATTCCCACATACTCGGCCCTGCCGATGTCGTTGAGGTAGGCGTGCTCCGGCCCGACGCCTGGGTAGTCCAGGCCTGCACTGATGCTGTGGGTCTCGGTGACCTGCCCATCATCGTTTTGCAGAACATAGGTCCGGTTGCCGTGCAGCACGCCAGGCGTGCCCCGCTGAATACTCGCTGAGTGCCGTCCAGAGTCAATCCCCGCGCCTGCGGCCTCGACCCCGATGAGCCGGGTATTGGCGTGCCCAATGTAGGGGTAAAAAATACCCATTGCGTTGGAGCCACCGCCAACACACGCCAAAACAGCATCCGGTTGAGGGCTGCTACAGCCGGCACGTGCCAGCATCTCGGGCATTTGCACCAGGCATTCGCGACCGATAACGCTTTGAAAGTCGCGCACCATCATGGGGTAGGGGTGTGGGCCGGCGACTGTTCCGATGATGTAGAAGGTGTTGTCCACGTTGGCGACCCAGTCGCGCATGGCTTCGTTCAGGGCGTCTTTGAGTGTTTTGCTGCCAGACTCAACAGGAACCACTGTCGCCCCTAGCAGCTTCATGCGGTACACGTTGGCAGACTGCCGCTTGATGTCCTCGGCGCCCATGTAAACGTCGCTCTGCAGCCCGAGACGGGCGGCGATGGTGGCACTGGCCACGCCGTGCTGACCGGCACCAGTTTCTGCGATGACACGGGGTTTACCCATACGCTTGGCCAGCATGGCCTGCCCAATGGTGTTGTTGATCTTGTGCGCGCCGGTGTGGTTGAGGTCTTCTCGCTTGAGGAAGATTTGCGCCCCCCCTTGTTCACGGCTCATGCGGGCCGCGTGGTAGATCGGCGATGGGCGACCAACGAAGTGTGCGAGTTCATCCTCAAATTCAGCGATGAATTGGGGGTCATTCTGATACTTGGCGTAAGCCGCTCGCAACTCGTTGATGGCGTGGGTGAGGGTTTCAGACACAAAACTCCCGCCATAAATGCCAAAGTGGCCGCGGTTATCAGGTTGTTGGTAGGCAATCATGTTGGTTCCTGCAAATACGCCTGCGGCGATCTGTAAAAGTGAGGGTTTTCGAGGCACCTTCGCCACGTCTAGCGCTGACGGTGCGGCGGCGCTCTAGTCGTCTGCTGCGCGTACGGCTTTGACGAAGTTGAAAATTTTTTCCGGGTCTTTGACGCCCTTTTTTTGGGCGACTTCAACACCAGAGCTCACATCAACGGCCAATGACCGGCAGCGCGGCCGAACCTGGCGAATACCGTCTGTCACGTTGGCAGCGTTGAGTCCACCACTCAAGACGAGGTGAGCGTCGACGTTTTGTGGAAGCAGTGACCATTCGAAAGTTTGTCCTGAGCCGCCAAATCCCGCGACATGAGCGTCGAGCAAGATGGCCTGCGCTTGGGAAAAATCCTGAGCGTATTTTAAAAGATCGAAATGGGTTGCTCCAGGTCCAACTGGAATGCGCGCTGCGCGCATATAGGGAATTCGACCTAAGCCGCTGGCTTGCCAGCAAACCGCTGGCGATTCATCACCATGGAACTGGATCATGCATCCTGGCACGTGGGAGCAGGCTTCCAGGACCCGGCGCGGTGATTCATTCACAAACAGCAATACTGGCGTGACAAAGGGTGGAAGGCGTCTGGCCAAGGCTGCGGCCCGCTCGACTGTGACATGGCGCGCACTTTGGTTGTACAGCACAAATCCAAGCGCATCCACGCCTGCCTGCGCGGCTGCGTCGACATCGGCTTCGCGAGTCAGCCCGCAGATCTTGATTCGGGTTCTTGCCGATTGGGTCATATTGTGATTGGGCTCGCAACGCAAGCCACCAAGGTGTCTTTCAGGCCGGGGACCAGGGGGCGCCCGGCAGTCCGTCAAAAACGACGGTGGACTCCGGAAGCCCCCATTTTGCGTCATAGCGAGGCCCTAAGAAATACAGGCCATCGGCGCTGAAGGTCGGCGCCGCTGCATCTCGGTCGCGTGCAGCGAGCACTGTGCGAAGCCACTGCGCCTGGCGTCGTCCGTCGCCAATCATGATCAGGCATCCCATGATGTTTCGAATCATGTGGTGCAAGAACGCATTGGCTTCAAAATCGAATCGCCAATAAGCGCCATGCTGCTCAATATCGACTCGCATCAGGTTTTTGACGGGTGTGCGGGCCTGACAGGCGCTGGCACGAAACGACGTGAAGTCGTGCTCGCCAAGCAAAATAGTCGCAGCCTCGCGCATGGGGCCAATGTCCAGCTTGGTGTAGGCCCAGCCGACGCGACCTAGGTCAACGCTGGGGCGCACGGGGGATTGCAGTAATACGTAGGCGTAACGGCGCGACTGTGCGCTGGAGCGGCAGTGAAATTCTTTTGGCACCTCTCGCGCCCAGTGAACGGCGATGTCCCGTGGCAAGAAGGCGTTGGTGCCACGAACCCAGGCATGTGCGGGTCGCTCCAGTGGCGAGTCAAAGTGCACCACTTGCATTAGCCCGTGCACGCCCGCGTCGGTTCTGCCCGCGCACAGCGTTGACACCCGGTGTCCGCTAAAGCGTGCCAAGGCGGCCTCGATTTGATCTTGGACGGTTTGCCCTGATGGTTGGCTTTGCCAACCGTGGTAAGCCAAGCCGCTATAGCTGACCCCTAAGGCAAGCCTTGGCATTTGCGGTTAATGCGAAGTGGGTAGCGCCAGGATCACAGTTTGTCCAGAGTGTCTTTGGCCTTGGCCTTGACATCCCCGGACGCGTTAGCGATGACTTCTTGAATCAGTGCTCGGGCACCCTCGTGATCACCCTTGGCTTCGAGTGCCTCAGCCTGGGCCAGTTTGGCCTCTAAAGAGTCCTCGGGTAAGTCGGCTGCTGGCTCATTGAGATCCAAGGACAGATCACCCAAGTCGAATTCGACCAAATTGTTGTCTGGAGCGCTGGATTTGGCGGCAGACGCCGTAGCCTTGTCATCGCTTGAATCGTCAGATTGCTCGCCCGACTCCTCCGTCATGTCCAGTGGGAAATCGAGATCCATCGAACTAGGCGAGACATCCGTTTTATCCGTGGATGCGCTTTCCTGTGCTGCTGTCTGGCTGGCTGCTGGCGCTTGCAGGTCATCCCCTAAAGCGGGTTCTTCGTCAGGCGCGTCTGGCTGCGCGGGCGCTTCTAGATCCAGGTCCAAGTCCACATGCTGGGGCGCTTGCGTTGTGGCGGCGGGCTCTGTGGGTGTGCTTGCGGGTGCAGGCCTTGCAGGTGCCGAGGCATCACCGTACAAGCTGTTGTCAGGTTGCAACTTTTGGCCCATGCGGGCGATAGCTTCCCAATCGCTACCTGCACCCTGCGTAAGGTCTTTGGCGAGTGTGGCGATCTGCTCGAAGGACGCAGCGTCTTGCCGATGTGCATAAATTTCCAACAGCTTGCGATGGATGCTGATTCTTTTGGGGTTTTCTTGTAAGGCCTCTTTGAGAATTTCTTCTGCCTGGTGATCCCGTCCGTAGGCCATGTAAACCGCGGCCTCCTCTGTAGGATCAGCCTCCTCGCTGGTGTCGATTTGGCTTGCAGAATAGAACATGGACGAGCCCGTTTCGGGGTTGTCCCGTGTGTCGGGTTCCTTGACACTGCTGGTTCCAAAAAACGAGTCGTCCTCCAAACGGGCTTCGGCCAGGACGCTATCGATTTCATAAGTTTTCTTACGCTGACGTGATCGGTAGGCCACCCAGCCAATCAGCAGAGCAAGTACACCTGCTGCACCTGCTGGGATGAGTGGGTCGTCTAACAGGACATCGATCAGACCGCCCTGTGCTGGTGCCGCAGCGGGCACGGCGGGCTGGGGCGCAGCGGCCATTGGGATGGCAGTGCCGCTTGTCTTGGAAGCGTCAGGGGAGGCCTGGGTTGCGGGCGTGCCACTGGCGACGTTACCGGCAGTTGCGGCGAGCTTATCCAGATCACTCACATTTTTAGCCAGGGCTTGGGCCTTGTCAGCGGCCTCTTGTTGGTTGCCACCCTGGGCGACTTGGTCTTCGCTGCGTTTACCCTGCACTGTGGCTTGCGTCAGGGTCAGCTTGTCGGGTGTGGCCGCTGCGGGTTTTTTGTCTTCGACAGTAGCGCTGACCTGACCTTTGGCATCACGCTGCGCTGCGTCCAAGGTGGTTTTCGGCGCGTTGGCGGCCAGTGATTGGCGGTACTGGTTGAAGTCTTTGCTTTGGGTGCGAATCAGTTGGCGAGCCTCTGCAGTCGACGTTTGTT
>JAURGS010000185.1 GCA_030833685.1 Rhodoferax sp.
GGGATGTAGCCACCCAAACCATAGCGGGTGCTGGTCACCAGGTCGTAAAAGCACCAGGCAGGGTTATCGGTCCAGGCGATCTTGAAGGTGCCATTCCACACACCGCTGTAAGCGCGTGTGGCTGGGTCGTAGTTCACGGGAACGCGAACCCGCAGCAACTTCATGTCATAGCTGCGCCGCGGGATGCTTGAGAATTGGGATGCATCGACCCGGAGCGCTACCAGGGCACTGTTAGGGTAGCGCAGCTTACTCTCGATGACCTCGGTGTAGGACTCCACAAAGGTCTTGTTCTGAATCGCACTTGAGGTCGAATCCGCCGTGATCCTGCGCACACGGATATCCCAGGGGCCACTGCCCGTAAGCGGCACGTAGTAGCTGCGCTGGTACTTGGTCGTGGTCTTGCCGGAGATCGTATCGTTGATCATCTCCACGAACCCACCGCCGTTGACTTGGCGATCGATCGCAAAGTTCACCGCGCTGCCATTGAGATCGCCATTGGTCGTGTCCTGGTTGGTCAACTGCGGCACGCTCACCTTGACCCGAACGGCGTCCACATCCGGGTCGGTGATGGAGCGCACCACCGGCTGGCTCGCCTTGACCTCTACACCGACGACCACCTCGTTCTCCACGGACGAGAACCCGGGCACATAGCTTTGCTGCTGGCTGCCGTTACGGGTCTCCAGGTTGACGCCAGAGAAGTTGGTCGAGCCATCAGGGTTCTGAATCGGCGTGTCGTCCAGGTAGACCGATTGGAGGCCATCGACCAGCCCCTCGATCTCACCTTCAGAAATTAGGTCAACCACCCGCGCGTAGGCTTTTGAGCGCAGGCTGTCGGGAGCCTCCTGCGCCACACGAGCGCTACCTCCACCGCCTTTGCCGCCACCGCCCGCACCAATGATGAGTTCAGTCATGGCGTGTTTTTTCATGCGGCAATCTCATCCACGTCAATGCCGGCGCTGATCACCGCTGAGCCCACAATCAATCGGCCGTAACCCACCGGCACGGGATGCCCCTGGGCGGTGGTGTTGACAGCACCATTGAAGCTGTAGCTTGGCTTGTTTTCTGGGCGCTCTGAGGGCTCCGTGGCCTTCGGCGTAGGCGCAATCATCTGCGCCACGCCACCAAGAATCATGGCTGAGCCTACCGAGTAGAGCGTGGCTTGTGACAAAAACGCGCCCGACGCCGCCCAGCCCAACGGGTTCCACCAAGCGACTGCCAATAAGGCTGCACCCAGCAAGATCTGACCGAGGCCATTACCACCTGCACCAGAGACCACCGGGGCAATGGTGATGCGGCTCTGTCCTGTCGGCTCATGCAGACGATCCAGTGTCAACGCCTCACGACCAGCCAGCACGCGGTAGCCCACACCACGCTCTCCTGAGGCCACCAGTTCCCGCTCAAAAGCCGGGAAATTGGCCGCCAGCGCTCTTATGGCCTCGCCAGCCGATGAGATGGCCAGGCTATGCCTGCGGCCAAAGCGGCGTCCAAGTTCACCAAGAAGAATGATTGTGACCATGTCTGAGGATGTGTGTTGTGACTTTTTGCCAATAGCCGCCGTAGACATCTCGACTGGAAAGACGCCCCTGCAAGTGATGAAGGATCAGCCCGTCTCCGAGATAGATCGCTGCGTGATTCGGAACGGGCGACGCCACCTGCATCAGGAAGCAGTCCCCAACCTTTAGTTCATCGGCATCCACCGGGAAGAAGCCAGCCTGGGCAAAGTTTTCCAGGTAGAGGTTCTCCCCGCGCTTCCACCAGTCGTCAAAGCGCGCGAAGTTGGGCAATTCCACCCCGCGCTCTGCTCGGAACCAGTCGCGCACCAGGGCGTAGCAGTCGAGCACGCCGTGAGACCATTCGCGGCCTACCAAGGGAGCGACGTAACCCGACGGATCGATACTTGCCCAGGTATCGCTCGGCACACTCACGATGTGCCAAGGCAAGCCACTGGCCTCACACGCCACCCGGTCAGCCTGACTCGGCTCGGGCGGCAGACCGGGGTGGCTGTGCACGACGGCAACGATCTGGCCCTGCTCATCGGCTTTGGCGTAGTCCTCGGGATGAATCACAAACTGGTCGGTTCCAACTCCAAGGTTTCGGCACGGCCAGTAAACCTCACGACCTTTTCGAATCAAAAGGAGTCCGCAAGACTCGCGAGGGTAGGCTTGCCGAGCGTGATCGAGCGCCAGGGCTTGGTTCTCGGGCAACATCAACGCATCAGCCCTGCAGCCGGAAAGCCACCGAACGGCAACTCGGCGTTTTGCCCGAACCGGGCCTTGCACGATGACAGGCGCTTGCCGCAGATGTCCAGGCTGCTAGAGCCAACCGCCTGGTCATTGGCATCCAGGTAGACCGTACCGGTGTAACCACACTCTGCCCCACCGTAGCGCCAGGGGCACACGTTTTGAACGATCTGCCGACGAGGGAGTGTGACTCCCTCCAGATCGAACGATGCGGCCAACTCAAACTCGACCACATCCCGCGTTTCTCTGGACTTGCGGTCGACGTAGTACACATCATCCGCGAATTCGGCCGAAGGATCGGCCGTCGGATTGACGCCGCCTTCAAAGTTCACCGCGTCGAGGTATTTAGCAAGCGTCCTCTTGCGCGTGATCTTGGCACCCACCAGGTCCTGGTAGGTGAGCACAAGCGCCGTGATGACGCCTGTGACATTGGCCACCCGCAGGCGCGGCCGTGGTACCTGGCCGTTGCCATTGAATTCGAAGCCTTCGACCTCAATGGGAAATGCCTCATAGGCGTTGCCCTGCCAGACGACCCGCTGCTGCAAGGCATTGGTTCCGGCGTGAAAGCGAACCGGCCCCTGGCCAAACAGTGCCAGATCCAGCACAAAGAATTCAATCACGCTACTGGGCGCGAGCTTCTGGATTTCGGAAGTGATGGCTGCTGTGGTCATGAAAGGTCGAACACCTGCTTGAAAGTAGCCCGTACCGTTTCGACGTTGGGCTCATCGACTGATCGGCTCCACTCTTCACACACGAACTTGGCGGGAGTACTGCCAGGCGGTGTCCAGTCAAATGCCTGAACGGCACCGCGTGCGCGTAAGAATGCATCAATCGCAGCCGCCTCGAAGTTTGTACGCCCACGAAACTCCAGCGACCAGACCTGGGACTGGGTGTTAATTCCAAAGGCCAAGCGCTGCTCGTAGCCGTCACCAAAAGCCACACGACGTACATTGGGTCGAATGGATAAATTGGCTCCGATCGAAGGGGTCCAAGTAAAGGTCGCCATCTACACCGCCCTGCGCCCGTCAAGCAGGCCTCCTGCACGCTTTTGAGCAAGCAGTTCTTGCCGCACGGCGCTGGCAATCGCCCGGCCAAGATCCCTTCCGCCCGATTCATCGCCACGGCTGGACGCACCAGCATCGGAGACGCTCACTGATATGTTGAAGACGTTTCCACTGGATGCACTGCTGTTCATCGTGACCGGAATGGAGCGCCCGTCTGGCAGCGGCACATAGGCCTCAGGCTTGCTGCCCTCTCCAAACAATGCCAACTGGGGCGAGTTGGCAATGCCGCCAGAGGCGTAGGTGCGCAGCGCCATGGGTCCAGTAGAAGTCATCACGCCCCCATCAGCGAACCCAAAGAAACTACTCATGGCCTTGGCCAAAGGAAGGGTGATGGCGCGTTGGATCTGGATCCGAATCAGGTCTGAAATGATGGAATTAGCAAGAGACCGGAAATCGAGCTTGCCTGTCATCACAAAGTTCACCAGCGCATCCGTCATCCCGTTGAAGGCGCGCACTGTGGCCGACTCCATCTGCTTGCCAATTTGCTCGGCCTCTTCAGCCACAAGACGCAGCCCCTTGGCAAAACCTGCCTCTGGGTCCGCCAGTTCCCTCACGCGCTGATTGAGCAATGTGGCACCGTCTGCAGCTTGGCGGGCGGATTCCTCGATCTTTTTCAGCGCATCGGCCAGCTTTTCATTGCCCGGGGCGGCCTCTACCAACTCGCGGGCCTGAGCTGCCATCGTAGCCAGTTGGTTTGCGCTGTCCCTACGGGCTGCTGCCAGGCGGCGCAGAGACTCCAGCTCGCTGATGGCACCTGTCTCACGAAGCGTCTTGACCTGCTCCTCGATCGCACGAAGTTCGCTTTGCCCCCGCGCGGCCTGCTCGGCCAAATCCTTCATCGTCTCGCCCGGGAGCCGGATCTGGCGCTCCAGATTGGACTGCTGGGCCTCACGCTCGAGCTTTTGGCGTTTCAGGAGGATCTCTGCAAGGCGGTCTTGCTGCTTGAGCTTTTCCTGGGTGGTCTTAGCGACCGACTCCAGCCCACGACGCAAAATCGCTTCCTCCTCATTCGTCAGTGCCCGCAACCTCTCAGTGAAGTCCTCCTGAGCAGCCAGACGGGCCTCAGTCGCTTCCTTGAAGCTGATGTAGCCCTGGCTTTCATAGAGGTCGATGATGCGTTGCCGGTCTTTGAGGATGGCACTCTCCACATCCACCTGCCCCTGTAATCGCTTAATTTCACTGTCAATGCCTGCCATGGCGTTCGCAGTGACGGCGCCAGTTGCCGTGCTGTAGTTCAGGCGCTTCCTGGGCGTAGACGCTTGCGTGACGGCGTTTGAGGCCTCAGTACCCTTGCGAATGTCCTCGAATCTTCGCGTGACCGCATCGGCCAGCAACGGCATATCCCAAAGGTCAACGTAGTTCTGGTTGGCCTGAGCGACGATGGCATTGCGCTTTTCAAGGGCAGCCTGCAGACGTGCGCGGTTTTCCTCTGAGAACGGGTTCAGGCCCTTACCACCCGCCAAGAACGTACCGGCAAGTTCGATGTCAGCCCAGACAGCAGAGAAACTGCCGATCACCGACTTGATGGTGTGACCAATTCCCCGCAAGGCATCGATGACAACCGCGATGGCGTAG
>JAURGS010000186.1 GCA_030833685.1 Rhodoferax sp.
TCGATCTTTTCACCAGCCATGAACTCAGCGCCCTTGTTGCACTCTGCGACAAAGGCAAAGTCGCTCACGAGCTGCGCCTTGCGAGCTTCGAAACGGGCATCGGCCTCTTGGGTGCTCTGCCCGCGCTCATAAATGGCTTTGAGGCGGTCAATGTCGGCGTCGCGAAGCAGTACCTCAAAACGGGTTCGGATTTCATGTATGCGGTTGAAGATGGTCTCCAGCTTGGTTGCTTTGTCAACGACATACTCTGGTGTGGTGACCTTGCCGCAATCATGCAACCAAGCGCCGATTCGAAATTCGCGCCATTCCTCGTCATTTTGGAATGAAAAATTGGCCAGCGGACCTTGATCAGCTTTGCAGGCTTCCTCAGCGAGCAAGGTTGCCAGCTCCGGAACCCGCTCGCAATGCCCGCCCGTGTACGGACTCTTGGTGTCAATGGCACCCGCCATGATTTGAATCATGGAGTCAAGCAAGGCCGCCTGAGCGTCCAGCAACCGTTTGTTTTCAAGCGCAATAGCCGCCAAACCCGCCAGCGCTTCGACAAACCGCACCAGTTCGGGGTCGAAGGCAATTACCTCGCCGGTTTTCGGGTCTTTGGCGTTCATCAACTGGATGGCACCAGTGATTTTTCCTTTTTGCGGCATCAGGGGCACGTTTAGCATGGAGACGACGCGCATGCCCGATTGCTCGCTAAATGCCTTGGTGCCGCTCAGATCGAACCGGGTTTCCGCGTACACGTCGTCAATGACAACGGTTTCTCCGGTCAGTGCCACATGGGTGGCCACAAAGCGATGCAGTGGACTGCCGTCTTTGTCATAGAGGGGCAACTCAAAGGTCGGCAGCTCATCATCGCTGGTGCGCACCGCAAACCGAAGCGTGTCTTTATCGGTTTTCAAGAATAAGGTGGCGGCCTCGCAGTGCGCTACGTCACGTACCCCAAACAGGGCGCGTTGCAGCAAGATGTTGTTGTCTTTTTCCCGACCCAATTCGACGCCGGTTTCGACAATCTGACCGAGTTTGGCCTTGGCTGTTTCCAGCTCTTGGGTTCGTTCGCGGATGGACTGGTAGGTGGAGGCCTGAGCGCTTGCGAGTTCATTGATCTCTTGTACAGGCGAATGAACAGGGTTTGGCTCAGCTGCAAAGTTGACCTTTCTCAACCGGGTGGCCTCGAGGGTCATGTCGGTTAGCGACCTGGCGATACCGCGGGTTGCAACAATCGCCAATGGGATCAACAGCATCACCAAAAAGCCGGTGATGATAAGGACAAAGCGTTTGGCTTCATCCACCAGAATTGTGAAATCCTCCTCCGGCGCGAGTGCCACGATGTTCAGGCCTGGATACCCCTTAAGGCTCACAGAAGCCGAGGAAAAAAGATAGCTGGCGCCGTCCAGCCGGATAAATTCAGATGTATTGGCCGTCAGGGGCTTGATCGTCTGACTCAAAGCCTTGAACAGGGGATCGGACTGACCTGACAAGGGCTTGCCGATGTCGCCACTTGAAACAATAGGCGCTTGGCCCCGAGAATGGGACGTGATGATCAGACCCTGACGGTCGATCAGTCCGATCCAGGCATTGTCGCTGGCCGTGGATTGGCCAAGAAGTGTGCTAAAACGACCGGACTGCTGGGATAAGGCCTCGTTGCTATTGGTCGCAGGTGCCTTGCCGATCTCATCGTTGATTTGCTGCGACAGGTGTTGTGTGATCAGGGCAAACTTTTCCGTGGCGTTGATTCTGGCGGCCTCAGAAATTCTGCTGAAAACGGTGGAAACAAAGATGACGCTGAAGAGGCCCGCCAAAAGGCCAGCCAAGATCACAATCCAATGCTGAAACTTGATGGTTTTCATGCCTGCATCCTCACAACTGGCTTTGAAAGCTAGGTTGCCAAGTGATTGTTTTTGTTTTTTGTCATGCTGTGCTGTATTGCCGTCGAATGGGCCCTTAGGCTCGTACTGGAGGGTGGCCGCAGACCCACCGGTGGCACCCCTGATTCGAGGCACCGCAGTTCTGCCTCAGGATACTTGTTTTTGGGGTCAGAATGTAAATTCTTTGCAAAGCCCGCACCCCGCGGGAATCGTGGTACCCGATTGAATTTTGCGTGGCAACACGCCGCCCTGCCCCTCAGGAGTGCGGTGATACACTTTTTGGCATGGCACGCTACAACTCGCCCTTTGAGATTCATGTTCACGGTGAGGTTAACCTGCGCCAAGATGTAAATGGGAATCAGGTTCAGGACGCACTCAAGCCGGTGTGGAAGTACGCTGGAGCAAAGTCCCTCAGTGAGGCCAGTGGCAGTTTTTACGAGGATGAGCCGGGGATTCAGTTTGAAGCCAATGAGCACATGCTTCAACTGTGCTGGACAGTCGAAGGGGACGAAGATTTTCGTCAGGCTTTGGACGAAATGTGCATGAATCTCAATGAGTTAGCCCAGACAGGTGCTGCGATCGAGGTCACCTTCTACGATGCGGAATTCGCAGATGAAGAAGAAGAGGGTAGTTTGCCCAGCGACGCCGAATCCCGCGACGATTTCTACGTTTTGTTTGTCGGGCCGGACCCAGCCTCGATCATGCAAGTGCAGCGCGATTTGTTGGTGCAAGATGTGGTGACCCTGATGGAGCGGCACTTTGACGGTGCCGAACTTGGGGGCGTGGTTGCCGCAATTGACGCCCTGTTCACTGATCGTTTTGAAAATATGGTCAGTTCATTGCAATTAGGCAAGCCACCGCGCGGAACAGGTGGAGGCGGTCACGCCGGGGGCGGCCGCAAGCCCCGACATCTGCACTAGCTGGAGTGGCCGACGTCGCCTAACAGTACAGGCCGCAAAGATGATCACCAACAGCTTGTTTGTGACCGGGTGCGGGGCTTAGGCGGCAGGTGCTTTGTCTGCTTCTGAAATGAAAGCGTCTGCAAAAAACTCTTCCTCGGGCAGTCCCGCCCTGGTGTAATCTGCTCTGGCCGAGTCCACCACAATCGGCGCGCCACAGGCATAGACCTGGTGCCCGGAAAGGTCGGCAAAGTCATCCAGCACCGCGCGATGAACAAAACCGGTGCGTCCCGCCCAGTTGTCCTGCGGGAGTGCATCGGACACCACCGGAACGTAACTTAAGTTGGGCATGGCTTTGACGTGCTCTTCAACCCAGTCGTTCATGTACAAATCGGAAGGTCGGCGACCGCCCCAGTAAAGCCTTACCGCTCGTTGGATGTTCTTGTACTGCATCGATTCCAAAATGGCTTTAATCGGAGCAAAGCCAGTTCCTGAGGCCAGCAGGATCAAAGGTTTCTCACTGTCTTCGCGCAGGTAAAAGCTCCCAAAGGGCCCCTCAATGCGCAGGATGTCGCGCTCTTTCAGTTCGCCAAATACCTTGTCGGTGAAAACGCCGCCAGGCATATGCCGGATATGCAGCTCAATGCCCGCTTCCTGGGTCAGGGTATGGGGCGCGTTGGCCATAGAGTAGCTGCGGCGCAGTCCATCACGCAGCAAGAATTCAACGTATTGACCGGCGTGGAACATCAAGGCTTCAGAGGCCGGTTTTTGCAGGGTGACTCGCATCACATCGGGTGCGAGCCGCTCCAGAGTGCTGACGCGCACTGGCATCTTGCGAATCGGATACGCCCCTTCAGCACCCACCTGTTTGCTTTCCAGAACGAGGTCACTAGTGGGCCGGGCGCAGCACGGTAGTATCTTGCCCTGCGATTGCTCCGCTTCGCTGAGAGCTTTGTCTTGGTGAGGCCCTTGTGCAACGCTGCCACTGAGCTTGAGACTCTTGCAAGAGCCACATGCGCCGTCTTTGCAGCCATACGGCAGACCAATGCCTTGCCGAATGGCGGCACCCAAAATGGTTTCATCGGCCTCGACGGTAAATGTTCTGCCGCTGGGTTGAATCCGAACCTCATACGTCGTGGAGGATGAGGCTGTGGATGTCATCTTGTGGGTGTCCTTTGGCGTGTGGTTGAATAGGCAAAAACAAAGGGGGTATTTTGCCTGCAACTTCATTTGGCCTACCGCAGATGTATGCCTCGCGCCCTGGCGCTCTGCCGGCTCGGTTTAGGCGCGAGCGCGTGCTCATCGTTGGTTGTGGGGACGTCGGCCTGCGCAGTGTGCGCTTGTTGCGTGCTCGTGTAAGCGTGATGGCGCTGACCTCAAATGACACGCGAGTGGGGGAACTGCGTGCCCAGGGCGTCAGGCCCTTGCTGGGTAACCTGGATGATCGACGCTCGCTGCGCCGACTCAGTGGCTTGGCAACGCGGGTTCTGCATTTGGCGCCGCCGCCTGGCCATGGCCGAGATGACCCCCGCACAGCGGCCTTGCTGCAGGCGCTGGCCCGAAGGGGACAAGCCGTGAGCCTGGTCTACGGGTCGACCACAGGTGTTTATGGCAACTGTGAGGGCCGTTGGGTGGACGAGACCGACCGGGTCCAGCCCACCACTGATCGTGCGCACCGCAGAGTGGCGGCAGAGGATTGGGTGCGCCATTTTGGGGCGGCTTTGGGTATTAGGGCTTCGGTGCTTAGGATTCCAGGCATCTACGCGCTTGATCGCCCAGGATCCACGCCACGCGACCGTTTGCTTCGAAAGATGCCTGTTTTGCGCGCGGAGGAAGACGTTTACACCAACCATATTCATGCCGATGATCTGGCGCGTGCATGCGTTCTTGCGCTGTGGCGGGCGCAGCCGATGCGGGTCTACAACGTCAGTGACGACAGCGACATGAAGATGGGTGATTACTACGACCTGGCGGCGCAGATTCATGCCTTGCCGAGACCCGAGCGGATCTCCAGAGCCGAAGCCAAATTGCGTTTGCCTGCAATGACGCTGAGTTTCATGGGCGAGTCGCGTCGGCTCAACAACGGCCGCATGAAGCAGGAGCTGCGCT
>JAURGS010000187.1 GCA_030833685.1 Rhodoferax sp.
TGGGAGCAGCGCCTGGGTTAATCGCGATGATTTCCAGGTAGGCCCCCGGAAAACCATTCGACGCCAGCAAGGCAAGACGGTTGTGTGTGCCCATCAGGGCATGTTCGCCACCCGGGCCGGGTGTGATGCCCAGGGTGTGCTCGCACCAGCGCACACCAGCGGCCAGCGTGGGCGCGGCCACAACCAGATGATCAAGTACCGGGCCTTGGGGATTCACGTGGCTCATTGAAATGTGAGATTTGCTACATTGTGGACCCTTTGCCCAGCAAATAACCTTGGTAGCGGATAACAGATATGGCGTCGGTTGAAACGAGTGTATTGCGCATAGCCTACGACGATCATCAAAGCGCAAGTTCCAAAGTGGTTATCTTGCTGCACGGCTGGCCAGACAGCCCACGCACTTGGCATGGCGTGTTGCCAGGCCTTTTGTCGGCCGGGTACCGGGTCATCGTACCGGCTTTGCGTGGCTTTGCGCCGACCACTTTTCTACATGCGCATACGCCGCGCAGTGGCCAGCTCGCCGCCCTGGGGCGCGACTTGCTGGAGTTTATCAACGCCTTGAAGCTCAAAAAGCCTGCCTTGGTCGGACACGACTGGGGTGCGCGCGCCGTGACCAATGCGTATGCGCTGATGCCAGAAATTGCTTCACACCTGGTGTTGTTATCGGTGGGCTACGGCACCAACAACCCGAGCCAGCCGCTGAGCATGGAGCAAGCCAGGCGTTACTGGTACCACTGGTACATGGCCACCGAGCGCGGGCAAGCCGAGGTTGCGCGCAACCGGCGTGCCTTTGCACAAACCATGTGGGACACATGGTCACCAAGCGGTTGGTACAACGATGAGGAATTCGCGAAAACGGCCAAGGCCTTTGATAACCCGGACTGGTTGCCTGTGACACTGCATTCGTATCAGCACCGCTGGGGCCATGCGCCTGGCGACCCTGCCTATGCCCAGGACGATTTGGCCTTACAAAATCCGCCCGATATTCATATCCCCACCATGCTGATTCACGGCGAAGCTGATGGTGTGACGCTGCTCTCCAGCACCGATCAGACTGAGCGTTTTTGCAAGGCGGGTTACCGGCGCCACGTGTTGCCAGGCGTTGGGCATTTCCCGCAGCGCGAGGCGCCAGAGCTGGTCAGCCGCCATCTGATTGAATTTTTGGCCGGCTGAGGCCTGCCAGGGGCTTCGATCACGGAGAGTGAGCTGAAAAGGACTGCACCATCGTGTGTTTGCCCGATTGGGCAGACTTCATGATGGCTTCAAGCGCAGCCACGTTGGCTAGCATTTCGTCGGTTGTGATCGGATAAATTCCTTGGCCGCGTGCGGCCTTCGAAAACGCAATCAAGTTATCCAGCACGGCGTGGTGGGGTTCGCTATGCCAGGTTTTGCGCGGCTGGGCGCGAAGGCATTCAGTGATCTCCCAGCCCGTGGGCTGTTCCGGGTGCGTCAGGTCTCTGATTTCGATCCATCCTTTTGATCCATAGACCGCAAATCGCCCTTCAAAGGGCGTGGCCAGCATAGCGCTGATGAGGGCGTTGGCTCCGTTGGGAAAAGCCATCAGGATGCCCAGCGTGTCGCCATTTTCAAAAGAGGATCCCAGCGTGGCCAGTCTTGCCCATACCGACTCGCACGGTCCCAGCAAGGCAATCGACAGGTCAACCAGGTGAATGCCGGTTGCGGTCAAGGGGCCGACTGGCGCGTGCGCGTTCGACAGCCGCCAGTTGTCCTTTGCTAAGGCGAAAAACTTGTCCTGGCTGAAGTTGGCCTCAATTTGCAGAATCGATCCGAACTCGCCCTGTGCAAGTCGCTCCCTGAGCCGGATGACCTCAGGCTCAAAGCGTCGCTCATGTCCGAGCCCGAGGACCAACTGGCGCGCCTGGCATTCCGACACCGCTCGTTGCGCATCGGCCAGGGTCAGACACAGCGGCTTTTCGCAAAAGACATGCAGCCCATGCCGCGCGGCCTGCAGGATTTGGGCGCCGTGCTGCAGGTGCGGCGTGCACAGCACCATCGCGTCGAGCGAGGCATGGCCAAGCAGTGCCTCAAAACTGTCGTACACCGCAATGCCTTTGGCTTGCCCTTGCTTTTCGGCCAGGTCGCGCAAATCTGCAGAAGGCTCGGCGAGCGCCCGGACAGAGAAGTGTGGCGACGCCAGCTCACCTTGCAATTGCTTTGTCAGGGTTTGTCCCCACCATCCGTATCCTGCGATACCGACATTCAAGGGCGAACTCGGGCTTGACTTGGTTGAATTCATAAGCGCGCTAGCTGGGTAAGTGTCAAGGCCTTGGCCGCTTGAAGTGAACTCTCGCCAGGCTGGCTCAGACACTGATAAGCCCGTCTCTGGTTGGGCCCGGGCTGGCCCATGCCCGTGGCTGACACCTGGCTAGCGCGTCGCATCGCCAGACTCGACGAGGACGTTTTCCACGACGCCGGCTCCGGCGCGGCGAAATGACGCAGCGGCGACATACTCGGGGGACTCAAAACAAGCCTTGGCAGTTTCGAGATCTGGAAATTCGATCACCACGAAACGATGAAAGTCGTGGGGTCCTTCCATGATCTGGTACTTGCCACCACGGGCAAGAACTTTGCCACCGTGCTTGGCGATGATCGCTGGCACCAAATCGGTGTATTTCTTGTACTCAACCGGGTCGTCGATGCGAGCCCTTGCCAACCAGTAAGCTGCCACAGTAATTCCTTTTCAGATCAGTGCGGGACCCTGGCCTAACCGTTGGCCAGCTTGAGCCCCAGGTTGGGCAGCCAGGTGGCCACCTGCGGAAACACGACCAGGATAACGATTGAGCCTAGCAACAAAATCCAGTAGGGCAGAGCGCCCTTGAATATCTCCCCGGCGTATAAGCCCTTTTCCTCGGACAACGCCGCCTTCACCGTGAACACCAGAATGCCGAATGGCGGGGTGAGCAGTCCGGTTTCAATGGCCACGATTCCAATCACCGCGAAAGCCAGCGGATCGAAGCCAATGCTGGTGGCAATCGGGGCAAACACGGGTACGGTCAACAGGATGATTGATATGGAATCAATGATGCAGCCCAGGACAAACCAGATCACGATCATGAGTATCAGAATTTCGTAAGGCGACAAACCCGATGCGTTAAACATCGCTTGCACAGCACCGGTCACACCGGTGGTTGACAGTACCCGCGCGTACAGCTGGGCAGTGACCAGCAGCAGCAGCAAAGGCGCTGATGTGCGGCCAACCGACAAAATAGCCTCAGAAATTTCTTTGCCCCGCATGCCTTTGATCAAGGCCAGGATTAGCGCTAGGGCTGCGCCGACGCCGGCCCCTTCAGTGGGCGTAAAAAAGCCCAACCAAATGCCACCCAACACCAGAGCGATGAGCAACAAAATTGAAAATGCATTGATGAGCAGTGGTGCTAGCGGCTCACTCTCACCGCCTTGGGCTGCAGCCCGGTTGAACTCGGATTCCGCCGCGGCATAGCCCGCGCCGACGACCTTGGGGAAGAAGATTGCCACCACCACAATGTAGGCAATAAAGATGCTGGCGATCATCAAGCCTGGCAGTATGCCGGCGATGAACAACTTGCCAATGGCTGTTTCGGTGATAACACCCCAGACGATAAGCAGCACAGAGGGCGGAATCAGCATACCAAGACATGCGCTTCCGCTGATGCAGCCCAAGGAAAACTGCCGGCTGTAATGAAAGCGCTTCATTTCGGGGTAAGCGATTTTTGAAAATGCCGCCGCTGCGGCAATGGAAACACCTGTCACAAAGGCAAACAGTGCATTGCTCAAAACGGTGGCCACAGCCAGGCGGCCTGGAATCCAGCGAAGAAACCGGTTCGCCAGCTGGAACAGGTCGCGGGCAGCCCCGCATCTGGCTACAAACTCACCCATCAGCATAAACAAGGGGATGACTGCGAAGACGTAGTCTCGCAGGGCCTCGTAGGCGGTGTTCGATGCGAAGGAGATGACCGGGTCGATTTCGCCGGTGACCATGTAAATGCCAATGAGGCTGGCCACGCCCAGAGAAATGGCAATATGCACACCTGAGAGCACCATCACCAGCAGGATGGCAATCAGAATGCTCATTTGGGAGATATCAAACATAGGGAGCCGCTTTCGAACGGGCAGTGTCAGAGCAGCCTGAGCACAGTCGGACAGGTCAGTGGGAGGATCCCATTTCGTCTTCGCTCACAGCACCGCGCAGCGCTTTGATGAAGATGATGAGGTAGTTGACGGCCGCCAGCGTGCAACCCAGCACGATGACAAACTTGGCTGGCCAGACAGGAACCCGCAAGGCGCCTTCGCCCTCAAACTCGTTGGATTCCCAGGCGTAGATTGCGCCGTCAACGCTGCCGTAAACAATCACCGAGAAAAAAAAGATACCTAGCAGCGCGCTCACAGCGGTCATGAAACGTGTCGCTTTGGAGCCCAGGCGCGCGGTCAAGGCTTCAACCCGAAGCATGCCGCCGGACCGGATCGCAAAGCCAGTCTGCAAAAAGCAGATGATGACAATCGACAGGGAGATAATCTCCGGTGTGCCCTGGACGGGGTGGTTGAACACCACCCGCCCCAGGACATCGGCGACGACCAAAAAGCAGAGGAAAAAGGCAAGCGCTGCTGCCAGCACCATCAGGGTGCGGGAAATGCGGTCAGTAACAGCAATGGCAGCGTTGCCTGTTTTACCCCATTGGCTCATGTCAGCGGCTTACTTGATGTTGTAGCGAACTGGCCACTTGTGACCCAAAGCCTCAGCCTCTTTCAAAGCCACTTTCAGGGTCTTGGTTCCTGGATAGCCGCGCTTGTCAAGATCGGTCGCCATTTGCTGCGGCCAGTCTTTCAGCGACATAGCCCAGTCTTGCTGCACAGAGCCCGGGACCTGAT
>JAURGS010000188.1 GCA_030833685.1 Rhodoferax sp.
CAAAACATCCCAGCACGCGCCCATGGTGTGGTAGTCCGTTTTTCCCGCGGGTGACTTGGTGGTCTCCAGTTTACGACCGTCGGGCCCGACGATGCGAAACCACGCTCCGTAGTGGTGATCCACCAGGTGTTCCCAGCTCCAGGCCCAGGTGTCGTGGTATTGCTGCCTGAAGACCTGCTCGCCCGTGGCTCGCCAAAGCCGCCAGGCGCTGGCAAACGATTCAGCCTGAACCCAGAAGTACTTGTCCCGATCACAAGGGCGGCGCTCGGGATCAAAACCGTAGATCAGACCGCCGTGTTGTTGGTCCCAGCCGTGGGCGTAGGCTGCTTGGTGCAAGGCGATGGCACGATCCAGGTAACGCTGCTGCGGGCGGTGTGCATGGCTGATCAGAAGCAACTTGGCCCATTCTGTCTGGTGCCCGGTTTGAAAGCCCCAGGGCTTGAAGATATTGCCAGGGTTATCACGGTTGTAGTCCCAGTCGATAGACCAGTCCGTGCGATAGTGTTCCCACACTAGGCCACCTGCCTTATCGGCAAGATCGAACGCAAAGCGCTCAATCAGGCTTTGTGCGCGCTCGAGGTAAACGGTGTCTGCAGTAGATTCATAAGCAGCCAGGCAGGCCTCGCACATGTGCATGTTCGCGTTCTGGCCACGGTAATCGATCAGCACGCCCTCTGAATTGATTTCGTCTGCGTAGGCTTGGTCGGCCTCGCTGTAAAAAGCATGGTTCATTTGGTCGAAGGTAGCGCGTACCGCTTGCGCGCTGCTCAGGCCAATGCGGTGCGCGCAGCTATGGGCCAGCAGCACAAAGGCTTGACCATAAGCCATGATGCTGCCGTCTTCAACCTCGCCCCCACTCAAGGTCCAGGCATGCAAACCGTTGGGGCGTCTAAATGACTTCAGGTGAGCCAGTGCGTGGGCTGCCCATTGTCGATAACGGTCTTGCGGATCATGCGCGAATGCCATGCACCAGTTGAAGACAAAGCGCGTAGCGCTCACCAGGTGCCGGTGGTTGCGGTCGTAGACCGATCCGTCATCCAAAAAATAATGGAAGAACCCGCCCAGTGGGTCAAAGGCGTTGGGTGCGTAAAAGTCCAGGGTGCTTTGGACGTGCTGCTTGAGAAAGGCTTGGCTCTCGAAGTTGGGCGCTTGGGTGCTACTTGGCATGGCAGGTATGGTGCACCCGGGTTGCAAAAAAAGAGCGATGCGTCGCTACTTAGGGCTTGACAAAAGACAGGGTGACCTCGCCCAGGCGAATGCCAAACTTGGTCATGGTGGCGCGGTTGAGCATGACTTTCTGGTCGATGAGGTACATCCAGTCGTCAAACTGCACCTCGTAAACAGAATCATCCACAGGCAGCTTCAAGGTGTAGGTCCAATTGAACGCGTTGCCGGCGACCTGGCCACTGGCCACACCGAGCACGTCGTCGGCGGTACCGGTGTAGCGGCCATCGGCCTGACGCGTCAGGCGCCAGATTCTGCGCTGTGTGCTGCCATCGGCGTAGGTGAAACGCTCATCGAGCGTACCCTTGTCGCCCTGCCAGGTGCAGTCCATTTCAACGGTGAAGCGCTTGACCACCTGACCGCTGCGATCCTGGAATACGCCGTAAGCCATCACACGGCCGTTGAAATAGTCGCGCAAGTCCAGCTGTGGGCTTTGTCCTTGGTAATTTTCAATGCCTTGACTGGCGCACCCGCCAAGCAACACTGTGCCGGCCACGAGGGCGACCGACAAAAAACGTTGGATCAGACTCAGCATTCGGTTCTCCTTCTCGCCCGTGGACGACAGATTTATTGTGAGGCCAGTGCGCGGTGTTGCGCACGAGCCAGTCGCCACAGCATCCAAGCGGCCATGACTTTGAGTACGCAAGGCACGGCGCCATATACCCAGCTCAAAGCGCCAAGCCCGACCGGCGTCGCTTGGCCCGGCACGTAGCCCAGCCAAGCCAGTAGCGGCAAGCTCACGCCAGCGGCCAGCGCCAGGTTGAGCTTGGTGGCCACATGCCACCAGCCAAAATACGCGCCGGTGCGGCTGGACTCGTCGCCCTGCTGCGCGATGACCACCGCCAACAGCGCTGTGGGGATCGCCAGGTCTGCGCCCAGTGCTGCACCGGACAGAGCACAAATCACCGCGTAGGCCACCAGGTCACCTTGGCCCAGCGTCATCACCCAAGCAAAAACCAGAACAGACAAGGCCATTCCCACACCCCAGCTGGCCACCAGCCCCTGGCGTTTGACCAGTCCAAGCCACAAAGGCAGGGAGGCAGCTGCACAAACAAAGTAAATGGCCAAAAAAATGCCCTCGTATGCCTTGGCACCCAGCCGGTCCTGGATGAAGAACAAAACCAGGGTGGCGGGCACCGCACTGGCCGACCCATTGACCACAAAGACGGTGATGAGCCGCCGAAATGCGCTGTGGCGCCACGGCGCCCAGATCGAGCCATGGATGTGGGGCGCAGACGTGGACAGCAAAGCCGGCGCAGGCCTGGGCGCGCGACGCCACATCCACCAAGCCAGGGCCAGGCTCAATGTCAAAAGGCCAGCCCAGACATCCCAAGTAACCAGGCTGGGAAGCACCGAGGCCCCCACCACGCCGACAAGCCCAAGCCCCTCGCGCCAAGACACAATTCGCGCGCGTACCCAGGGCGAGCCGCCCAGTCGCGCACCCCAACTTTGGTGCGCAATCGTCAGCAGGCTGAAAGCCAGGTACACCACAACCAGGCCCAGGGCCAACCACAGGCCCAGATGGGCACGGGCCCAGGGAGGCGGGATCAACAGCGCCCACATGCCCAAAGCCAGCAGGCCACAGGCCCCTGCGCTGATGCGCATGATGCCGTGCGTGCCGTGTACAAACAGCTGGTCGCACCATCGACCCAGCCATGGGTCAATCACGGCGTCAAGTAAGCGCACCGTGAGCAAAATCGCCCCCAGCGCCGTCAGAGACAAGCCAAATACCTGGCCATAGAGATGCGGCAAGTGGACGTACAGGGGCAGCGCAACAAAGGCCAGGGGCAAACCCATCAGCCCGTAGTGCCAGCCGTCTCGAGCAGAAAAACCGCCCGTAGCAGGCGCGGTCATCAAATCCCTTCGTTGCGGCTCAGTCCGAGCAGCTGGGCGCGCAAGTCCGGCGCAGAGGTGTTGGCGTGAAGCCAGATGCCGATGAACTGCCGGGCAAAGTCAGCGTCCTTGATATCGCAGCTGGGTTTGCCGTTGTATTCAAACCGAATGCCCTGGCCGGGTAGGTAAAAGCCCTGCAAGCGGTCGCCTTGCTGCACGTCAGGAAAACACGCACGCATGCCCTTGAGCCAGGCTATCTCGTGCACGGGGTCGATGGGCTTGGAGCGACGCATCTCTTCCAGGGAGCGCTCGGCGATGGCTTTTCCCTTGAGCGAACGCTGGTAAGTTAGGGTGAGCACCAGCGCATGCTGGTCCCAGACTCGCGGATCAAAGCGCTGTCTGGCATCCAGCGTGGCCGTGTACACCTGAAAGCCGAAATAGCGAAACTCCCCCTGGCCAAGGCGGATGGCATCAGGGCTGACAGCGGCGGAGGGGTTGGCCCAACTGAATTGGCTCAGGGCGCAGGCCAAAAGTGGGGTCAACAGGCGGCCAGAAAAAAGGCCGAGCGGGAAAAATTGCAAAAATTGGCGCATCCCCCCATTGTAAAAACTCTGCTGGTCGTGTGCTCAGCTGACAGACCAAGCCCCTTGTGGCGATGACGCCTGCGGCTTACCCGATATTTTTTGCCGCCACGAAGGCTGAATTTGCACGCATGGACGGCATGGTGGCTTGATAATGCCCCGCTTGCACCGGTGGACGAAAGGCCGACCATGGATGAGAAGCAACCAAAACCCTTACGCAGCCAGGCCTGGTTTGGCCGGCAGGACAGAGACGGCTTTGCCTACCGCAGCTGGGTCAAGGGCAAGGGCGTGCCGCACGATCAGTTTGACGGGCGCCCAGTGATTGGCATTTGCAATACGTTTAGCGAACTCACGCCCTGCAATTCGCACTTTCGCACCTTGGCCGAGCAGGTGAAGATCGGCGTCTACGAAGCCGGCGGGTTCCCGCTGGAGTTTCCAGTCATGTCGCTGGGCGAGACGTTGCTGCGCCCAACAGCCATGTTGTACCGTAACCTGGCCAGCATGGATGTTGAAGAAAGCATCCGCGGCAACCCCATCGACGGCGTGGTGCTGCTCATGGGCTGTGACAAGACCACGCCCAGCCTGTTGATGGGCGCATCCAGTGTGGGCCTGCCCACCATTGGCGTCTCGGGCGGCCCCATGCTCAACGGCAAGTGGCGTGGGCAGGAGCTCGGCTCGGGCACCGGCGTGTGGAGCATGAGCGAGCAGGTGCGCGCTGGCACCCTCAAGCTACAAGATTTTTTTGAAGCCGAGAGCTGCATGCACCGCAGCCATGGCCACTGCATGACCATGGGCACGGCCAGCACCATGGCCAGCATGGTTGAAGCATTGGGCATTGGTTTGCCTGGAAACGCGGCCTACCCAGCGGTTGACGGGCGGCGCAATGTGCTGGCGCGCCAGGCTGGTCGGCGCATCGTCGAAATGGTGCATCAGGACCAAACCATCACCCAGGTGCTTACACGCGAGGCATTTGAGAACGCGATTCGCACGCTGGCGGCCATCGGTGGCTCGACCAATGCCGTGATTCACCTGATCGCCATTGCCGGTCGCCTAGGCTTGAAGTTGACGGTGGATGATTTTGAGAAATTAGGCAGTGAATTGCCTTGCCTGGTCAATTTGCAGCCCTCGGGCGATCACCTGATGGAAGACTTTTGTTA
>JAURGS010000189.1 GCA_030833685.1 Rhodoferax sp.
CACCGATCACGGTACGCGCAAGTGTCGAAAATTGCAGCTTGCCGGCGCGCATGTGCGTCAGCAGCATCTGCCACACCGTTGGCACACCTGCGGCGAACGACACCTTCTCGGCCTCGATCAGTTCGTAAACAGACTTACCGTCCAGCGCAGGGCCCGGAAACACCAGTTTGCAACCCACCATCGTCGCGCTGTACGGCAAGCCCCAGGCGTTGACATGAAACATCGGCACCACAGGCAAGACCGCATCACGCGCACTCAGGTTCAGCGCGTCAGGCAGGGCTGCCCCCATGGCATGCAAAACCGTCGAGCGGTGGCTGTATAAAACGCCTTTCGGGTTACCCGTTGTTCCGCTGGTGTAGCAAAGACTTGAGGCCGTGTTTTCATCAAATTGCGGCCAGTGGTAGTGATCCGGCTGGGCTTGAATAAGGGCCTCATAACTGAGCAAACCGGCAACACCGTGATCCGCTGGCAAGGCATCTTGTTCACAAAGGGCCACGTACATACGCACGCTGGGACACTGTGCCTGTATCGCCCGGACGATCGGCAGAAACCCCACATCAAAACACAGCACCGTGTCCTGGGCGTGGTTGATGATCCAGGCAATTTGGTCAGGGTGCAGCCTTGGGTTGAGCGTGTGCAGGACCCGCCCTGACCCACTCACGCCGTAATAGAGCTCCAAATGGCGGTAACCGTTCCAAGCCAGCGTCGCTACCCGCTCACCAAACCCGATATTGGCCGCATCAAGCCAGTTGGCAACCTGGCGCGCGCGCTGGGCCAGGGTTTTGTAATCGGTTCGGTGAATATCACCCTCCACCCTGCGGGACACGATCTCGCCGTCTGGGTGATGTCGCTCGGCATGCATCAGCAGCGAGGAAATCATCATTGAATGCGACTGCATCAAGCCTTGCATAGGTTTGCTCCTGTCCAAATAGCCCATTGGCCACGCCCTGTCTGCTGGCCAAATCGGTGTTCGCAGCAGGGCGACATGTTACTGGTCTTGGCTGCGCCGTGAACAAAGAATGCCCCCTGTGGCGCCGGAAATAGGTCTGTGGCCGACAATAGTGGCATGTCAACACTTTGCCCATCGCCCGAGCAGGTGCAAATCCGCTGGAATAACCGCTTTCATAAGCTGGGCAGCGCATTTTTCAGCCGTGTGATGCCCCAAGGCATGCCAGACCCCTACTGGGTCGCCAAGAGCACCGGCGCTGCCGCGCTGCTGGGACTGTCACAGAGCGACCTTGCGCAGACGCCCATTTTGCTGGCACTTGCTGGCAACGAGCTCTTGCCCCACGCCCAGCCCGTGGCCAGCGTCTACAGCGGCCATCAGTTTGGCCAATGGGCCGGTCAATTAGGTGATGGCCGAGCCATCTTGGTTGGCGAAACGCAAGGTTTTGAAATTCAGCTCAAGGGCTGCGGGCTCACTCCCTATTCCCGCATGGGCGACGGCCGCGCCGTGCTGCGCTCCAGTATTCGCGAGTTTCTGGCCAGTGAAGCCATGGCAGCCTTAGGCATCCCAACGACCCGCGCACTGAGTGTTGTGGGCTCCGATCTGCCCGTTCGGCGCGAAACCATGGAGACCGCCGCGGTGGTTGCCCGCCTCTCGCCCAGCTTCATCCGATTCGGGCACTTCGAACACTTTGCCTCGCAAGACCAGTTCGATGAGCTGCGTCAACTTGCCGATTTCGTCATCGCCCACCACTACCCCCAGTGCGCCGAGGCGCACGACGACCAGTCCAATGTCTACAGCAGGCTGCTTGCTTGCGTGGTGGAGCGTACCGCACAGCTGATGGCCCACTGGCAAGCGCTGGGTTTTTGCCATGGCGTCATGAACACTGACAACATGAGCATCTTGGGCCTGACCCTGGACTACGGACCATTTCAGTTCATGGACGCTTTCGACCCCCAGCACATTTGCAACCACAGCGATCACCAGGGTCGCTATGCGTTTTTGCGCCAACCCGACGTTGCCAATTGGAATTTGTTCTGTCTGGGCCAGTCCCTGATGCCGCTTATCGAAGACACCGAACTCGCCCTGAGCGCACTGCAACGATTCAAGCCGGTTTTTGAGGCCCAGTATCTGGCCCTGATGCGTGCCAAACTCGGTCTTCACAAGCAATCGACGGACCCAAGTGCGCCCACCGATGAGAAAGACCCGGTCATAAAGCTCACGCAAAACATCCTTAAACTGCTTGCGCAGCAGAAAGTCGACTACACCATTTTCTGGCGCCAATTAAGCCAGGCAGCCCGCGGCGAGTCCTGGGATAGGGTGCGCGACCTTTTCGTCGACAGAGCTGGTTTTGATGAATGGCTTGCGGCTTACCGTCGTCATGTCGACGCGCAGGCAAGCGCAACAGCGCAGCACACCATGCTGTCGGTCAATCCGAAATTCGTCCTGCGTAACCACCTGGCCCAGCAGGCGATTGCCGCCGCCCAAGACAAAGACTATGCCTTGCTCGGCTCTTTGCAATCGGTGCTGGAGCACCCCTTTGACGAACATCCCGAGCACGAAGAATGGGCTGGCTTTCCACCGGATTGGGCGGCCTCTATCAGTGTGAGCTGCAGCTCCTGACCCACAAGGAAAACCGCATGACCTTCAAAATTGACAAAACCCCCGAAGAGTGGCTGGCCCTTTTGCAAAAAAAAGGTGCAGAGCCACTGGCCTACCAGGTGACGCGACAGGCCGCAACCGAGCGCGCAGGCACAGGCCGTTGGAGCAATCACCAGGACGCGGGCACCTACCGCTGCATTTGCTGTGAAAAACCGTTGTTCAGCTCAAAAACAAAATTTGATGCGGGCTGCGGCTGGCCTAGTTTTTTTCAGGCGCTGGATGACAGTTCAGTCGAAACACAGGTCGATAATTCCCTCTGGATGCGCAGGACTGAAGTTCATTGCCCCGACTGTGGCGCCCACCTGGGCCACGTGTTTGAGGATGGCCCTGCGCCCACTGGACTGCGCTACTGCATGAACTCCGCCTCGCTGGACTTTGAGCCCGAATGAAAGTATTGATCGATTTCTTCCCGATTCTTCTGTTTTTCGGGGCCTACAAGTTCGCAGACATCTACACGGCAACAGCAACGCTGATGGTCGCCACCGTCGTGCAAATGAGCTTGATTTACACGCTGGACAAAAAGCTCCAGACCATGCACAAGATCACGCTGCTGCTGGTGGTGATCTTTGGAACCTTGACTTTGGTGCTTCAGGACGAGCGCTTCATCAAATGGAAGCCTACCGTCCTGTACGGCGCCATGGCGATTGCGCTGGCCATTGCGCTTTGGGGCATGCGCAAAAACTTCCTCAAGCTGTTATTGGGCAGTCAGCTCAGTTTGCCCGATGCCGTCTGGCTGCGCTTGAACTGGGCCTGGATTGTGTACTGCGCCTTCATGGCAGCCATCAACGCTTACGTCGCCGCGTATTTCAGCACCGATGCCTGGGTCAACTTCAAACTCTGGGGCTATGTTTTCCCACTGGTTTTCATCGTTGGCCAGGGTCTGTATATCGCCCCGCATTTGAGTGAGCACGACAAACCCAAGGAAGGGTCATGATGGAGTCTCCAGCGTCTACCCAGGCCCCCACTGCCAACGCGCTCAGTGAGCGATTGCGCGAACGTCTCTCACCGGCCCATTTAGAGGTGATTGACGAGAGCCATTTGCACGCCGGGCATGCTGGTAGCAACGGTCTGGGCCACGGTACGCACTTTCGCGTTCGGATCGCTTCACATTTATTTACGGGTCTGACGCCGCTTGCCCGACATCGCCTTGTGTATGATGCGCTAGACGATTTCATTGAGCAAGGTGTGCACGCACTTGCTATCGAGGCCAAGCTCCTTACCTGATGGTTTGAGAGCCATTTTTTTGTCTAGGTTCCAACATTTCAATCTCGTTTTTCTAGGAAATCTAATGAACTCACTCCATTCTCATATTGCTGCACTGGTGCTGGCCGCTGTTATGGCCACAGCTGCAAGCGCTCAAAACGTCGCCATCGTCAATGGCAAAGCGGTGCCCATGTCTCGGGTAGACGCACTGAGCCAGCAAGTGGCAAAGTCAGGGCGCCCGGTCACCCCTGAAATCCAGCAGCAAATCAAGGACGAAGTCATCACCCGGGAGATTTTTCTGCAAGAAGCGCAGAAGCTGGGCCTTGACGCCACCGAGGACTATCGCATTCAGATGGACCTGGCACGCCAGACCATTCTCATTCGTGAGCTGTTCGCCAACTACCAAAAAACGAATCCAGTGACCGATGCCGATGCCAAGGCAGAGTACGACAAATTTGTCGCTGCCAACAGCGGCAAGGAATACCGCGCGCGCCACATCCTGGTGGAAAAGCCCGAGCAAGCAACCGCCATCCTGGCTCAGCTAAAAAAAGGTGGCAAGTTCGACGAAATCGCCAAGAAATCCAGCAAGGATCCGGGATCTGGCGCCAACGGTGGTGACCTGGACTGGGCCCCTGCGGGCAATTACGTGGCGGAATTCTCAGAAGCCATGGTCAAACTGAAAAAAGGCGAAACCACGCAAACTCCAGTGAAGTCGCAATTTGGTTACCACATCATCCGACTTGACGACGTGCGTGACGCCCAACTGCCGAAATTTGAAGATGTCAAACCGCAGATCACGCAACAACTGCAGCAGCAGAAGTTGGCCACCTTCCAGCAGGATTTGCGCGGCAAGGCCAAGGTCGAATAAGCGACCAAAGCCACCAGCAGCGGAGCGCGACTTTGATGCCAGAGCCGCGTTCAAGCGATGGAT
>JAURGS010000018.1 GCA_030833685.1 Rhodoferax sp.
GCCAATACAAAGGGATCACCTGCATCATGTGCAATGGCATCCCTTCTGCGTCCACCAGCTCCATCCGTCGAGCAAACCAGACAACGGCCAGAGAGCAGCCCAGGCCGGCAGCGATCAGAAACGGGGTGAATAAACCTGACAGCAGCAGCCAAAAGGCAAACAGAGAAACAAAAAGGCTGACAGCACGGATCATGGCAACACGAAAGACTTTCTCAAAACGCAAAACATTGTAGCCAGAGCAATGTGCTGTTCAGGGGTACGCCAAGCCTTACGCGTTCTCCAGATGAATCCAGCCTGCCTGCAGCCAGTCTTGCAAGATGGCTTGCGCTTGCGCGCTCAGGCGCCTGTGCTTGGCATGGGCGAGCCGTCGCTGGTTGGCCAGTTCGCAAAGCAGCTTGAAGTCCTGCCCTTTAGCCACATAACTCTCGCCGTTGATAAACACGCGCCGATCGTCGTAAAGCATGCGGGTACGGCGGTCAAGCACCAGATTCGAAGGCGTCTGTGCCTGATCATTCAGGGGCGCACCATCAAACCAAACACCAGGTTTGGGCTCGCTGAGGTATTCGCCCAACGCACAGTCAATAGCTTGGGGATCCTGAAGAGCTTGTACAACTGCCCGGCGCGCGAACTGCCTCATCCCCTCGGGAACCAGGGCCGACAAGGGGCTGGCGACCAAAGCGGCGTCGCTGTAATAGCGTTGGCGACGCTCGGTTTTCAAGTGATCGGCCATACCTGCGAGCAAACTGCGCTGGATTTCCTCAACCGAGGGGCTGCGAAATCCAACGGAATACGTCATGCACTCACCCTCAGCAACACCGTCATGGGCATACCGAGGCGGCAGGTACAACATATCGCCCGGCTCAAGCACAAATTCCTCTTCGGGTTCGAAGTGCTGCAAAATTTTCAGCGGCACCCCCTCTTGAAAGCTCAGGTCTTGCTGGCGCCCAATGCGCCAGCGTCGTCGACCATGCGCCTGCAGCAAGAAAACGTCGTAGCTGTCGAAATGCGGTCCGACACCGCCAGCGTCGCTGGCATAGCTAATCATCAAATCGTCCAGTCTGGCGTCGGGCAGGAATCGAAAACAAGCAAGCAGCGCGTGCGCAGCGTCCAGGTGCAGGTCAACACCCTGCACCAAAAGTGTCCAGCCCGGCTGTTTCAGTGCGGGCAGCTGACGCCGCCCAAACGGGCCGCGGCGCATACGCCAGGCCGGCTGCAGCGTCGGGTCATGAATGATCAGCCTGGATTCCACATCATCGTGGGATGCCAGTTCAAACAAAGCCGTGCGGTCCAGAATTGGCCGAAATCCTTTGATCGCCTGGCGAATCAACAAGGGTTTTTTTTGCCAATAGCGTCGCGTGAAGTCCGCTGGGCTGATACCCCCAAGCAGTTCAAGAGGTGTTTTGATATCCATAGATTCAGCTGGTTGTTGAACGCTGAGACGCGATCAACCGATCGCAAACTGCGACAATTGTCCTATGAGCATGAAGATCACACCCCCTTGCGTTGTCTCCCTGAGTTGGACCTTGAGCGATACCCTCGGAGAAGAGCTTGATGTGCTGCAGGAGCCTGTCGAATTTTTGGTGGGCGGTGACGACCTGTTCGATGTCATCGAAAAAGCGCTCGAAGGCCTAAGCGCAGGCAATACGGTCAACCTTCAAATTGAGCCCGAACAAGGGTTCGGGGAATACGACGAGCAGTTGGTTTACCTGGAGCCCTTGACTGTTTTTCCAGAAGGTTTGCAAGAGGGGATGATTTTTGAGGGCAATGCGATGCCCGCCGGTTGCTCATTCAGTGCGGGCCTGGGGAGTTTGTTCACCGTAACTGAAATCTACCCTGAGCATGCCGTGCTCGACGGTAACCATCCACTGGCTGGCATTGCGCTGCGTCTGAGCTTGACGGTTCGTGCGGTACGTGAGGCCACGGCCGAAGAGGTTCAGGCGGGCACAGCCGGTACGGGCTTCTTCAAAATCACACCCAGTACCGACGCTGAGCCAAGCGATCGCACGCTGCACTAAGCGTGCGCTGTGTGACGGATCAGGTTTTGCCGGTCGACCCGTAGCCGCCCTGCCCGCGCTCGCTGGGCTCAAACTCATCGACGATTTCAAACTGGGCCTGTACGACCGGCACGATGACCAACTGCGCTACGCGCTCCATCGGTTCAATGGTGAACGCGGTGGGGCTGCGGTTCCAGGCGCTCACCATCAGCTGGCCTTGGTAATCACTGTCGATGAGGCCAACCAGGTTACCCAGCACGATGCCATGCTTGTGCCCCAAGCCGGAACGGGGCAAGATCAGCGCCGCATACGCGGGGTCAGCTAAGTGCATCGCAATACCCAAAGGCACCAACTGCCATGCGTTAGGCTGCAAGGTCAAGGGCTGGTCGAGACATGCACGCAGGTCCAGGCCCGCACTGCCCGGTGTGGCGTAGTGTGGCAACTGGTCTTTCATCCGGGGGTCCAGTATTTTGAGCTTGATCGCTTTCATGGCTTGGCGGGTGGCTTAAGGCGTTGGGCAATATCTTGGATAAGCAGACGTGACAGCGCCAGCTTGCTGTCGGGTCCAATCTCTCGGGTCCCCTTCGCATCTACCAGCAGCAAGGTGTTGTCGTCACGGCCAAAAGTCGATGGGCCAATGTTGCCAATGAGCAAGGGAACGCCCTTGCGCTCTCGCTTGGCTTTGGCGTTCGTCATGAGGTCATGACTCTCTGCGGCAAAGCCAACACAAAACAGGTCACCGCTTTGCGCTCGCGGATTCTTCGCCACAGTGGCGAGGATGTCCGGGTTCTCGACAAACTGCATGGTCGGTGGCGCTTTACCCACTTGCTTTTTAACTTTTTCCTCAGAGACCTGCTCAGCGCGCCAATCGGCCACCGCCGCGCAGGCGATAAACACTGTCGCCGTCTCCAGCCTGGAGGTCACCGCCTCGAACATTTGTTGGGCACTGTCAACATCCACGCGATCCACGCCATCGGGCGTCGCAAGCGCCACGGGCCCACTCACCAGCGTGACCCTGGCACCAGCATCCCTGGCCGCGCGCGCCAGGGCAAAGCCCATCTTGCCGCTGGAGCGATTGGTCAATCCCCTGACCGGGTCAAGCGCTTCAAAGGTTGGCCCTGCGGTGATCAAAACCGATTGCCCACCCATGAGTTTGGGCTGAAAGTGGCCGACCACGGCTTCGGTGATGCTGTCGGGCTCTAACATCCGCCCGTCACCTGTCTCGCCACAGGCCTGCTCCCCTTGGCCGACGCCCAGCACCACCGCACCATCAGCCTCCAACTGCGCCATGTTTCGCTGCGTGGCGGGATGTGCCCACATCTCCCGATTCATGGCTGGCGCAATCAACAAGGGCACCGCATCACGGGGTCTGGCAAGACACATCAAGCTGAGCAAATCATCGGCCCTGCCGTGAATCAGCTTGGCCGCAAAGTCTGCGCTACACGGCGCGATTAAGACCGCATGCGCCTGGCGCGACAGCTCAATGTGGGCCATGTTGTTGGCTACTCGGTCGTCCCATTGGCTGGTGTAAACCGGGCGCCCGCTGAGCGACTGCATGGTCGTTTTGGTGATGAATTGCTCGGCCGATTCGGTCATGACCACCTGCACCGTGGCACCGGCCTTGATCAGCGAACGGCACAGCTCGGCCGACTTGTAACAAGCCACCCCACCGGTCAATCCCAGGACGATGTGTTTTCCAGCCAGTTCATTCATGGGGCGCAATGTAACAGAGCAAGGCGCAGGCAGTGCTTCGGGTGTTCCGCTTGAGTCTTTCGCGCTCAAGGGCACCCGTATAATTTCGCTTTACCAGCTCACCGAGCTTGCAGCTCACCTCGACATGACCAAATTCGTCTTCGTCACTGGCGGTGTGGTTTCTTCCCTAGGCAAGGGAATCGCTTCAGCATCGTTGGCCGCCCTGCTTGAGTCGCGCGGCCTCAAAGTCACCCTCATTAAGCTCGATCCTTACCTCAACGTTGACCCCGGGACCATGTCGCCGTTTCAGCATGGCGAGGTATTTGTGACGGACGACGGCGCTGAAACCGATCTGGATCTTGGCCACTACGAGCGTTTCATTGAGACGCGCATGAAGAAGTCCAACAACTTCACCACTGGCCAGATTTACAAAAGCGTTCTCGAGAAGGAGCGCCGGGGCGACTACCTGGGCAAAACAGTCCAGGTAATTCCGCACGTGACCAATGAGATCCAGGAATTCATCAAGCGAGGTGCAGGCTATGGAACCCCAGACGCTGTCGATGTTGCGATCGTCGAAATCGGTGGCACGGTAGGCGATATCGAGTCCCTGCCTTTTTTAGAGGCCGTGCGTCAACTCAGCCTTCAGCTGGGCTCTAACCACAGTGCCTTTGTTCACCTGAGCTTTGTGCCCTGGATTGCTGCTGCCGGAGAACTCAAGACCAAGCCGACACAACACACGGCTAAGCAGCTGCGTGAAATTGGTATTCAAGCCGATGCCCTGCTGTGCCGGGCCGACAGACCCATTCCGCGTGAAGAGCGGGAAAAAATTTCGCTGTTTTCCAATGTGCCGGCCTGGGGTGTGATCTCGATGTGGGACGTCGACACAATTTACAAAGTCCCGCGTATGCTGCACGAGCAAGGCCTGGACGGCCTGATTTGCGATCGGCTTCGCATCAACACCCCACCCGCTAACCTCAAGCGCTGGGACGATCTGGTGTATGAGACTGCCCACCCTCAGGGCGAAGTGCAGATTGCGATGGTCGGCAAGTACGTGGACCTTAACGACAGCTACAAATCCCTGATAGAGGCCTTGCGGCATGCCGGCATGAAAAACCATGTGCGCGTCAAGATCGACTACATCGATTCCGAAACGATCACGCCCGACAACGTCATTCGCCTGTCCAAGTTCGACGCGGTGCTGGTGCCAGGCGGCTTTGGCATCCGCGGTGTGGAGGGCAAGATTTGTGCTGCGCGTCACGCTCGTGAGCAAAAGATCCCCTATCTGGGTATTTGCCTGGGCATGCAGGTGGCCACCATCGAATTTGCCCGCCATGTTGCCGGCCTGGCACAAGCCAACAGCACCGAGTTTGATGCCCAATGCGCCAACCCGGTCATTGCCCTTATCACGGAATGGAAAGACCGGGACGGCTCCATCAAGACACGAAGCCAGAATTCTGATCTGGGCGGAACCATGCGTCTTGGCGCCCAAAGCTCTGACGTGGCCAAAAACACCATCGCGCACGAGATTTATGGCGACGTCGTGACGGAGCGTCATCGCCACCGTTACGAGGCCAACGTTAATTTCCTGGACGCCCTGCGCGAAGCGGGTTTGGTGATCTCTGCCAAAACCCAGCGTGAACACCTGACAGAAATCATCGAATTACCCCGCTCGATACACCCGTGGTTTGTAGGTGTTCAATTCCACCCCGAGTTCAAGTCCACACCCTGGGATGGACATCCGCTCTTCAATGCCTTCATCAAAGCCGCCATTGAGCACCAGAAGTCCCCATCCAGCCTGAAGGCGGTGGCCTGATGCAACTGTGCGGGTTCGAAGTTGGCCTGGACCACCCGTTTTTTTTGATCGCAGGCACTTGCTCTATTGAGGGCCTTGAAATGTCGATCGAAGTCGCGGGCCGTCTCAAAGAGGCTTGCGAGCCGCTGGGCATTCCCCTGATTTACAAAGGCTCGTTTGATAAAGCCAACCGCTCCTCAGGCAACACCAAGCGTGGCCTGGGCATGGACGCAGGTCTGAACATCCTGTCTGAAGTACGCAAACAATTGAAACTGCCTGTTTTGACCGATGTGCACGACGAGTCCCAGGTCGCGACTGTGGCCAGTGTGGTCGATGTGCTGCAAACACCGGCCTTTCTGTGCAGACAAACCGATTTCATTCGCGCTGTGGCCAAATCAGGAAAGCCGGTCAATATTAAAAAAGGGCAGTTCCTGGCGCCGTGGGATATGAAAAACGTGATTGACAAGGCGCGTGACGCCGCTGGCGAGGCTGGCCTGTCAAAGGACCGTTTTCTGGCATGCGAGCGCGGGGTGAGTTTTGGCTACAACAATTTGGTCGCTGATATGACGAGCCTGGCGGAGATGCGAAAGTCGGGCGCGCCAGTGGTATTTGATGTGACCCACTCGGTTCAAAAGCCGGGCGGTCAAGGCACCAGCAGCGGCGGTGCGCGCGAGATGGTGCCGGTATTGGCACGCGCCGGCGTTGCTGCGGGCGTGGCTGGACTGTTCATGGAAACCCACCCCAACCCCGCACAAGCGTGGTCTGACGGTCCAAACGCTGTGCCCCTTAGCAAAATGAGGGCGCTGCTCGAGACCTTGGTGCAGCTCGATGCGGTAACCAAGCACAATCCATTTTTGGAGAACAACTTTCAGTGAGCAACGGCCTGAGTTGTTTTCCTTTGTTTTACTGATTTAGAAAGAACGGCATGAGTGCAATTGTTGATATTGTTGGTCGCGAGATCCTCGACTCCCGTGGTAACCCCACGGTGGAATGCGATGTGCTGCTAGAGAGCGGCATCATGGGACGCGCGGCTGTGCCATCGGGCGCTTCCACCGGCAGTCGCGAAGCCATTGAGCTCAGAGACGGGGACAAGTCACGCTACCTGGGTAAAGGTGTGCTCAAAGCGGTGGACTACATCAACAACGAAATCTCCGAAGCGGTGCTCGGCCTGGACGCCTCAGAACAGGCTTTTCTGGATAAAACGCTGATCGATCTGGACGGCACTGAGAACAAGTCGCGCTTTGGCGCCAATGCCATCCTGGCGGTTTCCATGGCGGTAGCGCGCGCCGCCGCTGAGGAATCAGGCCTGCCCCTGTACCGCTACTTTGGCGGTATGGGCGGCATGCAGTTGCCCGTGCCGATGATGAACGTGATCAACGGTGGCGCGCATGCCAACAACAGCCTGGACTTGCAGGAATTCATGATCATTCCCGTCGGCGCCCCGAGTTTTCGCGAGGCCTTGCGATACGGCGCGGAAGTGTTTCATGCTTTGAAGAAAATCATTGATGGTCGTGGCATGAGCACGGCCGTGGGGGACGAAGGCGGTTTTACGCCCAGCGTTGAGAACCACGAGGCCGCCATCCAATTGATTTTGCAAGCCATCGATGAAGCCGGCTACGAAGCCGGCACCCAGATCGCTATCGGCCTGGACTGTGCTGCCAGTGAGTTCTACAAAGACGGCCAGTACCACCTGGAAGGCGAAGGACTGGTTCTGTCTGCGCAGCAATGGACCGATATGCTTGCAGCCTGGGCCGAGCGCTACCCCATTATCAGCATCGAAGATGGCATGGCCGAAAACGACTGGGACGGCTGGAAGCTTTTAACAGACCGCCTGGGTAAGTCGGTTCAGATTGTTGGTGATGATCTGTTTGTCACCAACACCAAAATTCTGAAAGAAGGCATCGAGAAGGGGATCGCCAATTCCATCCTCATCAAGATCAACCAAATTGGCACACTGACTGAAACGTTTGCGGCCATCGAAATGGCTAAGCGTGCCGGCTACACCGCCGTCATCAGTCACCGATCGGGCGAGACCGAGGACGCGACCATTGCAGACATTGCGGTGGGCACGAATGCCATGCAAATCAAGACCGGCAGCCTCAGCCGATCGGACCGCATGGCCAAATACAACCAGTTGCTGCGCATCGAGGAGGACCTGGGCGATATCGCCAGCTACCCAGGACGCGATGCGTTTTACAACTTGCGCTAGACACCTTCATCATGCGCCCTCGGCTTGGCACATTGATTCTGCTGACACTGTTGTTGGTCATTCAGAGTCAATTGTGGTTTGGCCGAGGCAGCTTGTCGCAAGTGCATCAACTCGGGCAAAGTTTAGAAGCCCAGAAGCAACGCAACCAGCGCACAGAGGTGGCCAACAAGCAACTCGAAGCGGAGATCCGCGATCTCAAAGAAGGCCTGGACATGGTCGAAGAGAAAGCACGCATGGAGTTGGGTATGGTCAAACAAAATGAAATCTTTGTGCAGACTCAACGCAAGGGCATACAATGAATTTGTCTGCCGATCAACCGGACCTTATATTGCCTTGAACCAATGCTCATTGAGCCAGGGCTTGGAATATCGTCCTGTTAGCGTGATCATCTCGCGTCAGATGAACCCAAGACAGCGACTGACCTCGCCCACCTGAACCCCGGTTCAGGATGCAGGTTCGGTTCCCGGCAGACACCTTTACTTCCCCTCCCATGACTTTTGATTTATCCCTGGCGTTGGCGCTGATCGCGCTGGGTGTGTCATCGGGTTTTCTGGCTGGTTTGCTGGGCATCGGTGGGGGCATGGTCATGGTGCCGTTTATCACCGCCATCATGTCCGGACAAGGTGTCGACGCGGACACTGCGATCAAGATGGCGTTGGCCACCTCCATGGCGGCGATTGTTTTCACGTCGGTCTCCAGCGTTCGGGCGCATCACCAACGAGGGGCGGTGCGCTGGGATCTGGTGCGCGTCATGACCGTGGGCATCGTGATCGGGGCGGCCATTGCCAGCCTGGGCATCTTTAATGTTCTTAAAGGTCGATCTCTTGCCCTTTTATTTGCCGCTTTTGTTGGGTTCTCTGCCACACAGCTTTTTCTGGACAAAAAACCCAAACCAGGCAGAACGCTGCCCGCAGCGCTTGGTCTGGTGGGCGCTGGCACGGTTGTGGGCATGGTCTCTGGGCTGGTCGCCGCAGGCGGTGCTTTTATGAGCATCCCATTCATGACCTGGTGCAACGTGCCTGTGATCCAGGCGGTTGCCACCTCGGCGGCTCTGGGCTTTCCTGTGGCCCTGGCTAACGTCATGGGGTACACCGCCTCGGGATTTGGCCTGCCGGGCCTGCCGCCTTATTCGTTTGGCTACATTTGGTTGCCGGCCTTGGCCGTCATTGCGTCGTGCAGTGTGCTCACGGCGCCCTGGGGTGCCAGTGCCGCCCACCGACTGCCGGTGGCGCGACTCAAGCGGGTTTTTGCGCTGGTCTTGTACATGCTCGCTGCGTACATGCTGTACCGAGGCCTGGCACCCTGACGCCAGTACCAACACTTGGACACAAAAAAACCGCCGAAGCGGTTTTCTTGTTGGTGCAATCTGGTTTAGCCCATGTGCAGGCCACCGTTCACACTGAACTCAGCACCGGTTGAATAGCCACCCTCGTCTGAGGCAAGCCACGAAATAATCGAGGCAATCTCACTGGGCTCGCCCAAGCGCTTGACAGGCACTGTGCCGATGATTTTCTCCAGAACGTCGGGGCGAATGGCCTTGACCATATCCGTGCCAATATAGCCCGGGCTGACCGTATTGACGGTCACGCCTTTGGTCGCGAGTTCCTGCGCCAAAGCCATCGAGAAGCCGTGCATACCGGCTTTGGCTGCGGAATAGTTGGTTTGACCCGCCTGGCCCTTGACGCCATTGACGCTGGAGATATTGATGATCCGGCCCCAACCCTTCTCGACCATGTCGCCAACCACTTGCTTGGTGACGTTGAACATGGAATTGAGGTTGGTCTCGATCACGGCGTCCCAGTCCTCGCGCGTCATCTTCAGGAACATCCTGTCGCGCGTGATACCCGCGTTGTTAACCAGCACGTCAATCGTGCCATGCTCGGCCTTGGCCTTGCCAAACGCCTCAACTGTGGAGTCCCAGTCGCCAACGTTCCCCGATGAAGCATAAAAGGTGAAGCCCAGCGCGGCCTGCTCGGCCAGCCATTTGCCATAGTCACGGGTAGGACCGCAACCTGCAATGACCTTGAAGCCGTCCTTGGCAAAACGCTGGCAAATTGCGGTACCAATACCGCCCATACCCCCAGTGACGTATGCGATTCTTTGAGTCATAAAACCTCCTGTGATTATTGAAATATGGCCGTTTTCAGCGCTCAACTGCCAGCGACACACCCATGCCGCCACCAATGCACAGCGCCGCCAGCCCTTTTTTGACATCGCGACGCTGCATTTCGTGCAACAAGGTTACCAAAATGCGGCAACCAGAGGCGCCGATGGGATGACCCAGTGCAATCGCCCCGCCGTTGACGTTTACCTTGGTCGGATCAACCTCAAGCTGCTGGTTAACCGCACAAGCCTGTGCAGCAAAAGCTTCGTTGAGCTCGAACAGGTCCACATCGGCAATATTCCAACCGGCGCGAGCCAGGGCCTTGCGAGAAGCAGGCACGGGGCCCAGGCCCATGGTGGCCGGATCCAAGCCAGTGGTTCCAAAGGCCGCAATACGCCCCATGGGGCGAAGCCCCAGACTAGCCGCTTTTTTCGCAGTCATGACCATCACGGCAGCAGCGCCGTCGTTGATACCGGATGCGTTACCTGCTGTGACGCTGCCCGCCTTGTCAAAGGCCGCACGCAAGCCTGCCAGGGCGTCTGCGTTGGTTTTGCGATTCAGGAATTCATCCGCAGAGAAAACAATCGGGTCGCCCTTGCGCTGGGGCATGGTGACGGAGACGATTTCATCTTTGAACTTTCCGGCGTCTTGAGCCGCTGCTGCTTTCTGCTGGCTGGCCAGCGCAAGTGCGTCCTGCATGTCGCGGCTGATGTTGCAGGCCTTGGCGACGTTTTCAGCCGTGATGCCCATGTGGTACTGGTTGTAGACGTCCCACAGCCCATCAACAATCATGGAGTCGATCATCTTCCAGTCACCCATGCGCTGTCCGTCACGGCTGCCGGTGAGCACGTGCGGGCTGGCACTCATGTTCTCCTGCCCGCCAGCGATAACGATCTCGCTGTCGCCCCATGCCACGCTCTGCGCGGCCAGCATCACCGCCTTGAGTCCAGATCCGCAGACAGCATTAATGGTCAGTGCCGGCGTTTCCTGAGCCAGGCCAGCTTTGAGTGTGGCCTGTCGTGCCGGGTTCTGCCCTGCACCTGCGGCGAGCACTTGCCCCATGATGACCTCACCCACTTGATCAGGCGCCACAGCGGTGCGTGCCAGCAATTCCTTGATCACGATCGATCCCAGGTCTGTGGCCGGCACCTTGGCCAAGCTGCCGCCAAATTTTCCGATCGCTGTCCTGGCAGCCGCAACGATAACGATATCTTCCATCTCGCACTATCCTTTCAAAAAAATGGTCAGACCTTGGCCTGGACATAACGGCCCGGAGCGGGCTCGATGACTTTGTATTTCCCCTTGCCATAGGCTTTCGGAGCCGGTATTTTTTTCCCGGCCTGCAAGGCCAACCAGTCAGACCAATCGGTCCACCAGCTTCCGGGCAATTCTTTCGCACCAGCGATCCACTGGTTGACGTCCTTAGGGAATTTGCCGTCCTCACGCAGCCAATGGCTTCGCTTCTTTTTAGCCGGGGGGTTAATAACGCCTGCAATATGTCCGGATGCACCCATGACAAAGCGTTTCTTTCCTGGCAGAAACTGTGTTGTGGCATAGGCGCCTGCGATGGGCACGATATGGTCTTCGCGGGACCCGTAGATGTACAGCGGGATGTTCACCTTGGAGAGGTCTACTTTCTCACCACAGACCGTCACCTTGCCAGGTTTGGTCAGATTGTTTTCCAGGTAGGTGTTTCGCAAATACCAGGCGTAAAACGGACCTGACAGGTTTGTTGAATCGCTGTTCCAGTACAGCAGATCAAACGCTGGGGGCTTGTCGCCTTTGAGGTAATTGCCTACGACGTAATTCCATACCAGGTCGTTGGGACGCAAAAAGCTAAAAGTGCTGGCCAGGTCTGAGCCTTTCATCAAGCCGCCATGGCCCATCTCCGTTTCGCGGTAGCGCACGAAATTCTCATCAATGAAGACGTCAAGTACCCCGGTATCCGAGAAATCCAGCATCGAGGTCAGAAACGTTGCGCTCTTGACCGAGTGGTCACCACGCTGCGCCAAAACAGCCAGCGCTGTGCCCAACATCGTGCCCCCGACGCAAAAGCCCAAGGCGTTGATCTGTTTGGCTCCTGAAATTTCACGTGTGACGGAAATCGCCCGGATAACCGCGTCTTCGATGTAGTTGTCCCAAGTTTTTTGTGCCAGCGACTGGTCCGGATTTCGCCAACTCACCACAAAAGTCCGATGGCCCTGCTCCACGCAATAACGAATCAGCGAGTTGTCTGGCTGCAAGTCCAGGATATAGAACTTGTTGATGCTGGGCGGCACAAACAAAAAAGGCGTTTCGTAGATTTTTTCTGTGAGCGGCTTGTATTCGATGAGCTGAAACAAATCGTTCTCATAAACCACGGCACCTTGCGTGGTGGCCACATTCTTGCCAACCTCAAACACGCGCTCGTCCGTCATCGAAATATGACCCTGCTGGACGTCGCTCCAAAAATTCTGGATGCCCTGGGCTAGGCTGGCGCCTTGGGTTGATATGGCTTTTTGAATGGCTTCTGCGTTCAGCGCCAGAAAGTTGCTCGGGGCAGAAGCTGCCAGCATCTGCTCAACCATGAACCGCAAGCGTGCTTTGGTTTTGGCGTCCGTCTGTACTGCATCGACCAACGCGTTCAGCGCCTGGCTGTTGAGCAAGTACAGCGCTGCAGTCAAGCCCGCAAGCTTGTTGTCGGCCCAGGCCGCATCTGAGAAGCGGCGGTCCGCGAGTTTCGTCTGCCCTTGCATGAAGTCTGCGTACACCTGCGCCGAATCAGCCAGGTATTGCTGTCTGGCTGCCTCGAGCTTCGCGGCATCGAACTGCAAACTTGGCATCGGAGCTTGATCGCTTGCCTTTGTCGACAGAGCCTTCAGCCCCCCAATATCCAAATTGCGAAACGATTCAAACGCTCGCGCCCATTGCTCGGTGATCGACTTTTGGAATTGTTCGGTGGCCTCGTGCCATGGATCTGTAGCGCCGGAAGTCATGGGTGTTAAGCTGTAGGGCTGGGTGGGCAAAGCCGACTATTTTACACCTAGGGTTTTCACCTATTGCCCGCCAATCCCCGGTGTGTTCCCCGTCTATAGGCAGTCCAGATGTTGTACATCGTCCCAATAGCATGGCTCTATGTCGTCGTCCTGATGGCTGTTGCCGAAGCGACCAGCGCCCAAGGCACCTGGTTAGGGGCGGTGATCACCTTTGTTCTTTATGGCCTGCTGCCACTCGGCATCGTCATGTACGTGTTGCTCAGTCCCGCGCGGCGTAAAGCGGCGCGGCGCAAACAGCAGGCGGACGAGCGGGCCGCCGACGCCTCAGCATCCTCAGGCGACGCGCCAGATGGCGGCGGCCAAGCGCCCTGAGACGCGGTCTCGCCGGTGCGAAAAATAACGTTCCGGGTTAGAGAAGGTGCACCAGGCTGGCGACCCATCGTTGCCGTAAATCTGCTCGATACCCAAGCGCCCTAGCCTGTCTCGGGCCAGGTAAGCAAGATCAGCCAGCCACTTACCCCCGCCCAAAGGGGCAAAAGCCTTCAGGGCAGATTCTCCTGATTGCGCGTAGGCGTCTCTCACTTCCCCACCAACCTCGAATGCCGAAGGCCCAATGCAAGGGCCCAACCAAACCAGCCAATCCTTGTGCGTGTAGCCTGGCGCGGCATGGCGCAGGCCCTCGACGGTGGACTCCAACACACCGACGCCGTCTTGTCCAAGCAGCCCCCGCCAACCGGCATGCGCCGCAGCGACCAGTTGTCCATCACCGGAACACATCAGAACGGGCAGGCAATCCGCAACCATGACAGTGCACGCCACGCCAGTCTCGCGCGTTAAACAGGCATCTGCCCTTGGTGGCACGCCCGCTTGCCGATGTGACTGCGTCAGCTCCAACGTGCTCCAACCGTGCACCTGTTCCATAAAAACAGGCTGGGCGCCTAGGTAGTCGCCCAATAAGGACCGGTTTGTCAGTACATCCTGCGCTCGGTCGCCCACGTGCAGGCCCAGATTCAAGGCATCGTAGGGCGAAATGGACACACCGCCTGCACGGCTGGTACAAACCGCTTTAACGTTGGCCGCAGCTGGCCATTGCGGCACGCACCAGGTCTTGGGCCAGGTTTTCATTTCAGACATTTGTGGCGCCGTCATGTGAGCACAGCCTCAGTGAAAATCACCATGCCCCAACTTGCAGCGCCCGAAGTGCTTGCCGCGCAACATCGCGAAGTGGCTTAAGCGGGTATGTTTCATCGCCACAGCATAACTGAGGCCCCAAAATCGCCTTTCGCGAGTGCGGACGCGCTAGACTTCACAGCTTACACAGGGAGGGAGAGATTCATGATTCTTGAGCTTGCGGATATTCGTATCAAACCCGGCGAGAACGCCGCCTTCGAGAAAGCCATCGCACAGGGTGTTGAAACCGTGATACGCGAGGCCAAAGGCTTTGAGGGCTACAAAGTGAACCGCAGTATCGAAAGCCCTGATCGTTATTTGCTGCAAATATTCTGGACAACGCTAGAGGACCACACAGTGGGCTTTCGCCAATCTGAGGCATTTGGTCGCTGGCGTGCCATCGTGGGCCCGTTCTTTGCAGGGCCGCCGCACGTCGAACATTTTGAATTGGTCTGTAAATCGGCTTGAAACCAAACCCATAGGAACTTATTGCGATGGCCTACGTATTTAACCCACCTGCGATCCCGAGCGTGCCAGTCACAGGCAGCAGCGACAGCTTTCCCGTGCACCGTATTTATTGTGTGGGGCGAAATTACGTTGACCACGCCATTGAAATGGGTGCCAGTGGGCGTGAGCCCCCGTTTTTCTTCATGAAACCGGCAGACGCCATTGTGGTCGTGGATCCGGGTCAGACGGTTTCCCTGCCCTACCCGACGGTGACCAGCAATTACCACCATGAACTCGAGCTGGTGGTTGCGCTGGGAAAAGGCGGCAAAGACGTCAGTGTGGACCAGGCTATGGGGCTTGTTTACGGGTACGCCGTGGGGCTTGACATGACACGACGCGATTTGCAAGCGCAGGCCAAGCAGCAGGGCCGGCCTTGGTGCATCAGCAAAGGCTTCGATTATTCGGCGCCGATTGGTCATATCACCCGAGCCGCCGACGTACCCCATATCGCTAGCGCGTCCATCACGTTGGAAGTCAATGGCAAAGTTCGCCAGTCCAGCGATATCAGCAAACTGATCTGGAACGTGGCTGAAACCATTGCGGCGTTGTCGCAAGCCTGGGAGTTACAAGCCGGCGATCTGATCTACAGCGGCACACCAGCAGGCGTTGCCGCGGTTGTTCGAGGCGACCACCTGCTCGCCCGGGTCGATGGACTGAGCCCGATCGCGCTGACGGTGGTCTAGCCAGCAAGAGACCCTCGTTTGATGTTGCGAACACCGATCAAGCACTGCAAATCCTGCGGCGGTGCGGCAATCTACCGGGTTCCAGACGATGGCGACACGCGAGAGCGCGCCATCTGTACCCTGTGCCAGACCATCCATTACGAGAATCCGCTCAATGTGGTGGGCACCATCCCGGTGCTGGGTGAACGCGTTCTGTTGTGCAAGCGGGCGATTGAGCCACGCTACGGCAAATGGACCTTACCCGCGGGCTTTATGGAGCTGGAAGAAACTGCTGCCCAAGGTGCCCAGCGTGAAACCACAGAGGAATCGGGTGCCGAATTTGAAATGGGTGAATTCTTTGCACTGGCCAATGTCGCCAGAGTTGGACAGGTGCATTTGTTTTTTCAGGCGCGACTCCTGAGCGATCGGTTCGCTCCGGGCTTGGAGACACTGGAGGCCCGCTTGTTTTCAGAAAGCGAAGTACCCTGGGACGAGATTGCGTTTCGTACAGTTTCTGAGACCCTCAAGCGCTACTTTGCAGATCGGCGCGCGGGGGCATTTCTCACCCATGTGTTTGATATTGCCTGACCAGGCACAGATGGGATGCGAGCTCGGTGCCAGCATCGACTCCGCCTGACTTCAACACCCCGCGCCGACTATGTTGCCGTCCTACGTGCTGCTGGACTTGGAGACCACGGGTGGCAACGCCAGCCGAGACCGTGTGACCGAAGTTGCGGCCGTGCGCTTTGACGCAGGCATTGAGACGGCTCGACTCGAGTCGCTGATCAATCCCCAGCAATCCATACCCAGCTTCATCACGCAGCTCACCGGCATCGATAACAGCGCGGTGCAGCAAGCCCCACTTTTTGAGGAAATCGCGCCGCGCCTGATGGACATGCTCACCGGCTCGGTCTTGGTGGCGCACAACGTTAGGTTTGACCATTCGTTTTTGCTGCATGAGTTTGAGCGCGCCGGCCTGCCGCTCAGATGCCAGACGCTATGCACTGTGCGTCTGTCTCGACGGCTCTACCCCGAACACCGTCACCATGGGCTTGATGCCATCATGCAGCGCCATGGTTTGTCGACCCTCTCTCGGCACAGGGCGATGGGCGATGTAGAGCTGGTGCAGTCGTGGCTGGCGTTGATGCTGGCCCAGTGGGGCGGCGAGGTCATGCAAGCGCACGCCAAAGCGCTGCTGCAAACCAGTGCCGCTTTGCCCCCACACCTGCAAACAGACTTAAAGACCATACCGGACTCTCCAGGCGTCTACATTTTTTATGGCGAGAGCGAGCATCCGCTGTACATCGGAAAAAGCGTCAAGCTGCGCTCACGCATCCTGTCGCACTTTCAGGCAAGCAGCCGCGAAGCCCGCGAAATGCGCATGGCGCAGGAAATCAGACGTATCGAATGGCAGCCCAGCGCGGGAGAGCTCGGCGCCCTGTTGCTCGAGTCCCGGCTGGTCAAGCGTCTTCAGCCGCTGCATAACCGACAGCTCAGACGCGAAAGAAGCCTCTGCGCCTGGCATTTGGCACCAAGCAGCGCACAGAGTCCGCTTCTCACCTTGGTGAGGGGCAAAGAGCTCGACGTTCAAAACCTGGGGCTGTTCTACGGCCCTTACCGAACCCGCCAGCAAGCCCTGCAGCATTTGCGCACCATGGCTGACTCTCACCAGCTATGCCACCATGCGCTGGGGCTGAGCTCTGGAAAAGGCCCCTGCTTTGCCTACCAAATCAAGCGCTGCAAGGGCCTGTGTTGCGGTGAGGAATCCCCTGAGCGCCACTATCTGCGCTTACAGCTGGCTTTATCCTCAGGGCAATTGCATGCCTGGCCATTCACGGGCGCAGTGGGTTTGCGCGAGTTCAGCGCTGACCACGACAAATCTGAAATTCACGTTTTTGATCGATGGTGCCACTTGGGCTCGGCAAGTAATGCGTCTGAACTGGATGAGATTCTTGGACAAAGCCGACAGAACCTGGCGTTCGATCTTGACACTTACCGCCTGGCGCTTCGCTACTTGATAACCGCACCGCAACCGGGGGTCGAGCGCATTGACCTGAGCCGCCCTACCCCTCTTTAGTGGCGTTGGCCAGGCTCGTCGAGCCGTTTGATTTCGACATCGACAACATCTGCGTTTTTGGGGTCCATGGCGGACTGGGGCCCACCTTGGGGCGGTGTCGGCTCACCAGTGTGCTGACCCCGGTAAAAGCGATGCCAGTTCGCCTTGCGATGCATCTCAAAAGTCCATGGGCTCACAGGCCGGCCAGTCAGCTTGGCCCAAGCAGCCCTGAGCAGCCACAACACCAACATCAAACACGCCAGCATGAGAATGGTGGCCACAAACACCAGGCCGGCCAGCAACAAGGCAAGCCGAAGCACCAGTCCCAAAAAGGCATTGAACCAGTCTGTCAAAACGTTTCCTCCAGCGTCAATGGCAACACGGTCATGCCCCTTCTTGAATGTCTGTTGGTGCAACGCAGGCGACATCGCTGCGCTTCACCAAGGCATAGTTCGGTAAGCCTGAGAGCATACGACGCCCGAAGGCTGTCGACACCAAACGCTTGTCGTAACAAATCACCCGCGCACGGTCATTCTCGCTTCGAATTGCCCGGCCGGTCCATTGCAACAGGCGTAAACCCGTGGCGGGGACAACCAACTCACTAAAAGGGTCTCTACCCTGGCGCTGCATCCACTCCGCTCTTGCTTGCCAAACCGGATCCGATGGTGAGGCAAAGGGTAGTTTCGATATCAGCAAGGTCTCGCAGAGCGCCCCAGGCAAATCAAGGCCCTCGCCAAACGATTGCAGTCCAAACAAAATAGACGGTTGGCCGGCAGCAACCCGCTCTTGGTGAATCTGCAACAGGCGTGCGCGAGACTGCTGCCCCTGAATCAGAACGAGGCCGCGTAAATCCGAAGGCAGCTCAGCGACCACTGTGGCCATCTGCTGACGCGACGTGAACAACACGAGCGCGCCGGATCGAATCTGCCGCAAATCCTGGCGCATTAGCAGCATCAACTCGGCGGTGTACGCCGTGACCTGCTTGGGATCGGCCCGGGTGTGCACGACCTCTAGGGTACCTTGCTGGGCGTAGTCAAATGGGCTGTGAACGCTCAACGTTGCGACACCCACGCTACGAAGCAAACCCACTTCCTCTAAAAAATAATCAAATGTGGCGCAACTGGTCAGTGATGCGGAGGTCAGCACCGCTTGGCGCATCGGCTGCCACAAGTGCTGATGCAATAAATCGCCGGGCAATAGTGGGCTTGCGTGCAGGCGCAGCGTGACCAAGCCCCCGGCCTGCCCTATGCTTAACCACTTGGCTGCTGGAGGTGCACTTTCTGCCAAAAGCATTGCCGTGGTTCGGGTCACAGCGTCTAGCCGGCTGGCCAGGCGACCCAGCCGTGCATATTGCACCGCAAGCTTTTGTGCAGAAGAGGGTTCGTCCTTGGCACGCTCTTTGAGGCGTTGCGCCAGGTCTTCTAGACCAGCGCTCAAGGCATCGGCCTGTACTTGCACTTGTTGTAGAGGCTCTTGTAGCGCGGGTGGAATGACACCATGCGCAAAGCGGAGCACGGGTTCAGCTGCCGTGACTCTGCTGGCACCGATATCCATGCACAGCCGCGCCAAGTCACTCAAGACGGCCTTTATCTGCGCACACATCACTGAGGTATCTTGCGTGCCTGGCCATGCAAGCGCATCGGCGGCGTCTTGCATGGCTTTAGGCAGTTGGTCAAGCCAGCGCAAGGCCGTCAGGCTCATCGACGCCGAAAACTGCTCCAGCGCAACCCCTGGCAAGTGATGTGCCTCATCGAACACCCAAATCGCTTTGTCCAGTTCAGGCAAAGCGTTGCGTCCAATAGATGCGAGCACCAGATCGTGGTTGGCGACGATCACCTGCACCTGCGTGAGCCGGCTGCGCGCCTGGAAATACACGCATGAGCGAAACACCGGGCAATGGCGTCCGGCACATCCGTGTCGGTCCGCGGCAATGGGAAGCCACTCGGCGCCCTCTGGCTGCTCGGGTAATTGATCTTTGTCGCCATCCCAAACCCCGCTGTCGAGCCGGTCGCGCCAGTTGGCGTACAACTTTGCCCGACTAAGCTGTCGCGCATCCCGCTGCTCAGTGGAGAACGGCTGGGTATGGCCAGGCCGCTCTGACCTATCCTCCTCGTCCAGCAGGTCTTCCTCAGCCAGGCCAGCGCCCGCTGCCAGCTGTTGCAGCTTGAGCTTGCAGGCGTATCGGGCACGCCCTTTGGCCAGTGCGTATTCAAAGGGGGTATCAAGGACCTTGGCCATGGCAGGTAAGTCCTTGCTCATCAGCTGCTCTTGCAGTGCCACCGTCGCCGTGGAGACCACCAGCCGCTTTTTTTGCACTAACGCCAAGGCAATTGCCGTGCTCAGGTACGCAGCCGACTTGCCAACACCAGTGCCGGCCTGGATAACCGCAATTTGCTTGCCAGCGCCCAGGGCATCACTGGAGCCCAGGTGCCTGGCAATCTGCGCTGCCATCTCGCGCTGCCCTGGCCGCACACGGAAACCCTCCGTTCGCGCGATCGCCAAGTCAAATGCCTGCAAGGCGCCGTGATCCGTGGGCACTTCACACCCCGCCTGCGGCTCAGACAGGGTTTCTTGCAAGCTATTGGGGGAATTCATTACAGGGCATGCTATCAAGCCCAGCGCGTATGCGTCGCACCGAAAGGCTAGATAACCTGGGTGCTGGGCTCAGGAAGCGGCCTTCTTGGTCGGCAAATCCTCAGGCTTACCCTTTTTTTTCTTCAAATACACCCGAGCAACCCCAAGCGCGGGGCTGTCATAGCGTGCTTCGTCAACACTGCTGCGGATGATAAACAGGCCAAACCCGCCTTCAGAATGACCGCTGAAATCGGGTGTGGTCTCAAAATCCTGAAACGGCTCGCCCAAATAAAAGAAGCTGACTTCAATCTCATCGCCTACATCCTCGATCCGAACATGCACACTGGGCTCAAAGACTGGCGCGCTCGCGTGGCGGATCAGGTTGGTGGCCGCTTCGTAGGCGGCCAAAATCAATGCATCTGACTCTTCAGCCCCCATGCCGCGCGCCAAAACCGCCTGCTGCAAGCGCGTACGCAAAATACTCAATGACTGGATATCCCAAGGAACGCTGAAATCCAATCTGGCCGGGTGCTGCGAAGCCGCATCGGGCGGACCTACACGCAAC
>JAURGS010000190.1 GCA_030833685.1 Rhodoferax sp.
AAGAAAAAGGCCCCTGCTAAAAAAGCAGCTAAGAAAAAGGCCCCTGCTAAAAAAGCAGCTAAGAAAAAGGCCCCTGCCAAGAAAGCTGCGCCTGCCCCGGCTGCTGCGCCAGTTGCTCAAACGACGCTCAGCCCACAGGCCGCCTGGCCTTTCCCAACAGGCGCAAAACCCTGACCATCAAGGTCAGATCTTTAAAAGCCGCTGCAAATACGCAGCGGCTTTTTATTGCCTATGCCCAGTGCTCACAGGTAAAACGTCGACAGCCTGTAGCCAACCACCCGCCGGGCATTAGTTGAGCTTTTGTACTCCAATCCAAAGCCAAGCTCTATCGACTGAGCAGCGCCAAGCCACTCAATTTTTCTGGTGTAAAGGTCTTCAGCTTTGACCACTTTGCGCACCAAGACCTGATCAAGTTCATCAATCAGCGTCAATTCGATTGCAGGAAAGGTAACTGACTGCGCTGATTTGTTGCGGATGGTGAAGTTCATGCGGTACCCTCCCTGGCCAGCAACCGTCAGACTTGAGGCATCGATCACCAAGGCGTCGATGTCGCGAACAGCCGTCACTTGACATCCGAGCATTTGACAGGCTGACTCAAGCGCCGGACGTGCTTGCGGGAACTGCACCATCAGCCTGGGGCGTTCTTGATATGCCCATTGGGCAATCAATCCAACGAGAAGTACAAAAATACAGACACTCCATACCAAAGTCGATCGAAGCCGGCCACTCGTTTGAGCGTCTTCAGTTTTGAGAAAAGAAGGTTTCTCAGGAGCAACATCTGTGATCCAACTGGGCTCGCTGACATCCGCGCCCTGCACTGCAGACGGCGTTATCTGGCCTAAAAAAATATCTGGTGTTTTGATACTGACATCACCTGGCGTGTCAATCAAAGTCTCGGTCGCCACATGCGATTGCCCAAGGTCTTCAGCTTCAGTGGCCTGAGCACGATTGTTTAACACCGCCTGAGGATCGGTCGTTTCTTTCACCACTTCAGGCTCGTCTTGCCGCTCTGCGCCGTCTCCAGTGTTTGTATCGGGTTGCAGCTGCTTCAATTGTGCGCCTGCACGCAAACCCTCAAGTGCAGCCATTTGCTCGCTAGGCGTTTGATCTGGATCTGGATCTGGATCTGGATCTGGATCTGGATTTAGGTTTGGGGTTGCTTCCAGACCGCTATCGTCTCCAATATCGGTTTTGGCATCAACTGGGCTGTCTGCATTGCCAGGCACAGCCATCTGCTCAAGTCGGTTGGTCTGAGCATCGAAGACTTCGGCACATTGGCCGCATCGAACCCAACCCTCAGACACCCGAAGCTGATCTGCCACGACCCTGTAGCATGTCGCGCAAACTGGGCAACGTGTCAACATATTCATCTTAGGGTCAATCACGCCTACAACTTGATCGTCCTCGCATTACGCGCCTGACGTCATCAAAATCCACCCGTCCTCTCGGTCAGCGATTCGCAACTGGCAGTATGGCGCATAGACTTCCTGCAACTCTGGTGCCTGACGCTCAAGAATACCTGAAAGAACCAGACTACCCCCCAAAGACACGTAAGAACACAACATGGGCGCCAACACTTTCAAGGGCGTTGCCAATATATTTGCTAAAACCACGTCATATTGTTCATTCATTCGCTCTGGTAAGCCAGCATTGAGTGTGACGCCGTTGGCCGACGCGTTCAACAAACTGGCCTTAACCGCTTCCGGATCGATATCTACCGCTTTGACGTTCCCAACACCAAATTTTGCTGCAGCAATTGCCAAGATGCCTGAGCCACAACCGTAGTCCAAAACCCGCGTAGCACCCAGTCGGCACTGGGGCGAGTCGGCAATCCAGCGCAAACACATGCGAGTCGTGGGATGCGTGCCTGTACCGAAGGCGAGGCCCGGATCCAAGCGAATGACCCTGCGGGCCTGAGCAGGTGGTTCATGCCAGCTTGGAACAATCCAAAAATCGTCCTTGATTTGCACAGGCGCAAACTGAGACTGCGTCAGTCGAACCCAGTCTTGGTCTTTGACAGGATCCATCGATAGAAAACTGCAATGCTCAAAAAAGTCTTGTGACTGCAATAAGGTCAAAGCTTCGTTCGCTTGAACCTCATCGCTGAACATCGCCGTGACCCTCGAACGCGCCCATCCGGACTTCGGAGGCGGCATTCCTGGCTCTGCGAACAGGCCGTTCTCCGCGACAGTATCCGCGTCAGCGTCTTCTACGCTTACGCTCAAAGCATCCAAAGCCTCGAGCTCGTCGCTCAGTGCGTCAACCTGTGTTTCGGTACAAAGAAAGTGCAGCTCAACCACGGCAAAACTCACTCAACTTGAATGGTCGGCCAGCCACCCCTCAAGATAATGAATGTTGGTGCCTCCCTCCATGAATTTGGCATCCACCATCAACTGCCGATGCAGGGCAATATTTGTCTTAATGCCCTCTACCACAGTCTCCCCTAACGCTGTACGCATTCGCGCCAGCGCTTGTTCGCGGGTATCACCATGCACGATCAGCTTACCGATCATTGAGTCATAGTTTGAAGGCACAAAATAATTGGTGTACACATGTGAATCCACTCGCACGCCAGGCCCGCCAGGCGGATGCCACATGGTGATGCGCCCGGGCGAGGGTGTGAAATTAAAAGGATCCTCCGCGTTCAGCCTGCACTCGATCGCATGGCCGCGGGTCTGGATCTGCTTCTGGGTGAATGGTAGTTTTTCGCCCGCCGCCACCAAAATTTGGGTCTTCACGATGTCGATACCGGTTGTCATTTCAGTAACTGGATGTTCAACCTGGACGCGGGTATTCATTTCAATGAAATAAAACTCCCCATCCTCGTAAAGAAACTCAAAGGTCCCAGCGCCCCGATAGCCAATTTTTTTACAGGCGGCCACACATCGGTCCCCAACTTTCTCAATGAGCTTTCTGGCAATACCAGGCGCAGGTGCCTCCTCAATCACCTTCTGGTGACGCCGCTGCATTGAACAGTCGCGCTCACCCAGGTAAACCGCGTTCTTGTACTTATCTGCCATCACCTGTATTTCGACGTGACGGGGATTCTGGAGATATTTCTCCATATAGACAGCTGGGTTTCCGAACGCGGCGCCAGCCTCGCTTTTGGTCATCGCCACCGCATTGACCAACGCGGCCTCGGTGTGTACCACCCGCATACCGCGCCCACCACCGCCACCTGCAGCCTTGATGATGACTGGGTATCCGATACTTTTTGCGATCCTTCGGATCCGATCGGGTTCCGGCGGTAATTCGCCTTCGGAGCCCGGCACGCATGGGACACCGGCCTTGATCATCGCCTGTTTGGCTGACACCTTGTCGCCCATGATCCGAATAGACTCTGGTGTCGGTCCAATGAACTGAAAGCCGCTGCGCTCAACCCGCTCTGCGAAGTCAGCGTTTTCACTTAAGAATCCATAGCCCGGATGAATCGCCTCAGCGTCGGTGACCTCCGCAGCAGAAATAATTGCGGGCATGCACAAGTAACTCGCAACGGATGGGGCTGGCCCAATGCAAACTGCTTCATCAGCCAAGCGGATGTACTTGGCGTCGCGATCCGCTTCGGAGTAGACCATCACCGCCTTGATGCCCAGCTCCTTGCATGCCCGCTGAATCCTCAGGGCGATCTCACCGCGGTTGGCAATCAGAATCTTTTTAAACATACCGGCCCTCATGACCAGGCGAACCCCCTGGGCCACCCGCGATCTCTTTAATTTCAGCTAAATCCACCGATCACACCCTTAACTCCACAAAAATGGGGGAGTAGGTGTCTTCCTCATTCCAGCTCAAACAAGGGCTGTCCGTATTCGACGGCCTGCCCGTTCTCGACCAAGATACGCTTGATCTTGCCAGCCTTGTCAGACTCGATCTCATTCAAAATTTTCATCGCCTCAATGATGCAAATGGTGTCCCCAGGTTTGACCGAGTCCCCCTCCTCAACAAACGCCTTGGCCCCTGGGGAGGCTGATCGGTAAAACGTACCTACCATCGGAGATTTCACGACATGCGCGTCCGCAGCAGGAATGGATACAGCCGGTGGGGCTGCTGCTTGAACATCAGAAGATACGACCACTGGCGCGGCCATGGGCGGTGTCGCTACAGGCACCGAATTGGTAGACACCCCGGCCGCGGCTGTGCTCTTGACAATTCGAACACGCCCCTCGGCCTCAGTGATTTCAAGCTCCGACACATTCGATTCGGACACCAAATCAATCAACGTTTTTAGCTTTCGCAGATCCATAACAACTCCAGGGTTTACCTTAAAAAGGCATTTTTATCTGTTAAATTTTATCCATTTGTAGCCAACTTTGTCTAAAGTGGCTTAATTTGAAGAAAATTTAGCGAAACGCGCAATTAGCCTGCAAGCTTGTGCCAATCGCCAAGATCCGATGAACTAAGCTTACCGATTTTATGTCTGAGCACACGGCCGTCACGGCCAAACAAGACAGAGAATGGTAAACCACCCTGCTGATTACCTAAAGATTGGGTCAACGCAATACCTGCAGGACCCGCCATAACGATTGGCATTGACAAAGGCATTTGGGCTAAAAATCGCTCCACAGATTCATGCTTATCGATGGCAATTGCCAGAACTTGCCAACTTTTAGATTTATTTTCTTGATAATATTTTTGTGACCAATCCAATCTTTTTTCTTTATGTTTTACATAATTATTTTTTTGTCGTTCTATTATTATTGTCTTATTTTCCTCTAAATATTTTTTCTTACAAGATTT
>JAURGS010000191.1 GCA_030833685.1 Rhodoferax sp.
AGTCAGGCCGATGGAGAAGTCCACATCGGTGCTATGACTACCGAGCATGACATCGTGAACTCGAAGTTGTTGGCCGAGAAAGTCCCCTTGCTGGTGGAGGGCGCCAGGTTGATCGCCGACCCCCAGGTACGCTACAAAGGCACTATCGGCGGCGATATCTCGCACGGCGATCCAGGCAACGATCACCCGGCACTGATGTTGGCCTTGGATGCCTCTTTTGTGTTGACAGGCCCCAATGGGCAACGTGTCGTCAAGGCGGACGGCTATTTCCTGGGGCTGTACACCACTTTGCTCGAGCCCGGTGAAATCATGACCCAGATCCGCATCCCTGTTCCTGCTGCCGGAACAGGTGCGGCCTACCAGAAACTCAAACGCAAAACCGGCGACTACGCCACAGCTGCCTCGGCGGTGGTGTTGCGCATGAAAGGTGGCGTGGTTGATGATGTTCGCATCGGGCTCACCAACGTGGCTTCGACGGCACTACGGGCCAATGCTGCCGAGGACGCACTCAAGGGCAAAGCGATCAGTGATGCGAGCCTGAACGAAGCGGCTCGGTTGGCGATGAGCATTTGCGAGCCAATGGAAGATTTGCGTGGTGACGCGCAGTACAAGCGTGCCATGTGCGGCGAGATGACGCGCCGCGCCTTGCAAACCGCACACCAGCGTGCAGCCAAGTAACGAATCAAGTGAGGAGAAGCTAAAAATGGCGAAAACCCAAACCGTATCTTTCAATCTCAACGGCAAGGCGGTGAAAGCCGACGTTGAGCCGCGTGAACTCTTAATTCACACCCTGCGTGAAAAGCTGGCGCACACCGGCCCCCACATTGGCTGCGAGACCTCGCACTGCGGCGCTTGCACCGTGGACGTGGATGGCCGCTCTCTCAAGTCATGCACGGTGTTGTCGGTGCAATGCGACGGCTCGGACCTATTGACTGTCGAGGGCTTAGAGCAGGGCGGTGAACTGCATGCTGTTCAGCAGGCTTTTCACGAGGCTCACGGCCTGCAGTGCGGCTTTTGCACGCCGGGCATGTTGATCAGGGCTTATCGCTTGCTCAAGGAAAACCCCAACCCAAGCGAGGAGGAAATCCGTTATGGCATTGCTGGCAATTTGTGCCGTTGCACGGGTTACCAGAACATCGTCAAGGCGGTTAAGTTGGCAGCCGAGAGGCTGGCCGCTACAGCGTGAAACCCAATCATTGAACGGAGACTTCCAAATGGGAAATATGTCTGAATTGAAAGAACGCGAAGACAAGTTGCAGGGCATGGGAACTTCCATGCTGCGCAAGGAGGATGCTCGCTTCATCCGCGGCCAGGGCTCTTATGTGGATGACATCAAGTTGCCCGGCATGTTGTTTGGCGCCCTGGTGCGCAGCCCTTATGCGCATGCCCGCATCAAAAACATTGACAAGAGCAAGGCCTTGGCGAGCCCGGGCGTCATTGCTGTGCTCACGGCAGACGACCTCAAGCCAGTCAAACTGCACTGGATGCCCACAGTCGGCGGCGACGTGCAGGCGGTATTGGCTGACGAAAAAGTGCACTTCCAGTTGCAGGAAGTGGCCATGGTGTTGGCCACCGACCGTTACGCCGCCGCGGATGGTGCTGCGCTGGTTGAGGTTGACTACGAAGAGTTGCCCGCCATTGTGGACCCCAAGAAGGCCATGCTGCCAGATGCACCGGTGTTGCGCGAAGACATTGTGGATAAAAAAGATTTGACCCACGGGCCGCGTACGCATCCTAACCACATCTTCACCTGGGAGGCCGGCGACAAGGCGGCAGCTGACGCGGCGTTTGAGTCTGCTGATGTGATCGTGCGCGAGGAGATTCTTAACCCCCGCGTGCATCCAAGTCCGCTGGAGACTTGCGGCTGCGTGGCGTCGTTTGCTAAATCCACGGGCAATTTGACGGTGTATGTGTCGTCTCAGGTCCCGCACTTGTTTCGCACCGTGCTGGCCATGCTCTCTGGCATTGCCGAGAGCAAAATCCGCGTGGTCGGTGGTGATATCGGTGGTGGCTTTGGTAACAAGGTGCCGATCTACCCCGGTTATGTGGTAGCCACGGTCGCATCGATCGTGACGGGTGTGCCCATCAAGTGGGTTGAGTCGCGCATGGAAAACCTTTCGACCTCCAGCTTTGCGCGGGATTACCACGGTGTGGGTGAACTCGCCGCTGACAAGAACGGCGTCATCAAAGGCTTGCGCTTCAGTGCCCTGGCAGACCACGGCGCCTTCAACTCGCATGTGTCAGCGACCAAGTTCCCCGCTGGATTGTTCTCGATCTGCACGGGTTCGTACGCCATACCCAATGCCTATTGCCGGGTCGATGCGGTGTTTACCAACAAGGCTCCTGGTGGAGTGGCCTACCGCTGCTCCCTGCGGGTGACCGAGGCGATTTACCTGATCGAGCGCATGATCGATGTGCTGGCCCAAAAGATGGGCCTGGATAAAGCAGAGATTCGGCGGCGTAATTTTGTGAAGTCGGATCAGTTTCCGTTCACCACCCCGTTTGGCTGGACACTGGACTCGGGCGACTACCACACGGCACTGGAAAAAGTCCTCAAGGCAGTTGACTATGACGGCTTGCGCAAAGAGCAGGCTGCCAAACGCGCCGACCCCAACTGCCCGACCCTGATGGGCATTGGCTTGTCGACCTTTACCGAGATTGTGGGCGCCGGCCCAACCAAGGTGTGCGACATCTTGGGCATCGGTCTGTTTGACAGCTGCGAAATCCGGGTCCATCCCACGGGCGGTGTGATTGCGCGCCTGGGCACGATGACCCAGGGCCAGGGCCACTACACCACCTACGCCCAAATCATTGCGACTGAGCTGGGCCTGCCCGCCTCGGACATTGTGGTGGAAGAGGGTGACACCGACAAAGCGCCTTACGGTGCGGGAACCTGGGGGTCGCGCTCGACGCCCGTCTCGGGTGCTGCAACTGCGCAGGCAGCGCGCAAGATCAAGGACAAGGCCAAGAAGATCGCTGCCCATTTGCTGGAGGTCTCTGAGGGTGATTTGGAATGGGAGATCGACCGCTTCAAGGTCAAGGGCAACCCTTCACAGTTCAAGACCATGAAGGAGCTCTGCTTGGTCTCGCACACCGGCAATCTTCCTGAAGGGATGGAGCAGGGCCTTAATGCGGTGTCTTATTACGACCCGCCGAATCTCACCTATCCTTTTGGGGCGTACCTGTGTGTGGTGGACATTGACAAGTACACCGGTGAGACCAAGGTCCGCCGCTTTTACGCGCTCGATGACTGCGGAACCCGCATCAACCCGATGATCATTGAAGGCCAGATCCACGGTGGATTGACAGAGGCTTTCGCAGTCGCCATGGGCCAGCAGATTCCGTTTGATGAAAGCGGTAACCATTTGGGCAACACGCTGATGGACTACTTCATTCCAACCGCGGTGGAAACTCCAGGCTGGGAGACCGATCACACTGTGACGCCTTGCCCGCACCATCCGATTGGCGCCAAGGGTGTTGCCGAGTCCCCCCACGTGGGCGGTATCCCCTGCTTTACCAACGCCGTGGTGGACGCGTTTGCCCACTTGGGTGTGACGCACATGGACATGCCGCACAACGCCTACCGCGTGTGGCAGCAGTGCAATGCCCTAGGCATCAACAAGCGCTGAACTTGCTTGCAGCCCTCTCCTTTGCGGGGGAGGGCTTTTTATTGAAGGTCAACCGAAGATGAACGTCAGTCTGGAGAAGACTTTTGCTTTGCCAGGGTCGGCAGCGAAAGCATGGAAGCTGTTGCAGCACATCGAGAGCGTGGCCGCCTGCATGCCTGGCGCCAAAATCACCGAAAAGCTCGACGAGCAACATTACAAGGGCACGGTCAGCGTCAAATTCGGCCCAGCCACCATGGCGTTTCGCGGTGAAATCGAGGTGCGTGAGATCAACCAGGCCCAGACCAGTCTTCAGTTGATTGGCAAAGGGACCGATTCCACAGGCAGTTCCGGCGCCTCCATGGATTTGACCGCTCGCATCGAGTCGGTGGATGGGGCCAACTGCAACCTGATCGGCCAAAGCCAGGTGTCGGTCAGCGGCAAGGCCGCGGCATTTGGCGGACGCATGATGAGTGCAGTCGCTGACCAGGTGCTCAAGCAATTTGCCGCCAACTTTGCCGCGCAGTTGCAAAGCATCCCGGATGACGACGGCGGCCAGGCGGCTGCGCCATCGCCAGCGGCTGCAGAGGACGGCAGTCCAGCGCAAAGTACGGCTGATGCGCCACCAGCGTCCCAGCTCAATGCATTCGCGTTGGTGTGGGGCATGCTCAGGGACTGGGTGCGTTCACTTTTTGCAGCCAAGAAGTCGTGATGATTCCTGACCGCGCTCAGGCGCTCGGGGAGCTCCAGCAAGACCTACGCCATCAGGGCTATATCGCCGAGCCAGGCTTGGTGGCGGCTTTGCTGTTGATGCAGGACCTTGAGCGTCCTTTGCTGCTTGAGGGCGATGCAGGTGTGGGAAAGACAGAAATTGCCAAAGTACTCTCTGCCTTGCGTGACACGCGCTTGATTCGGCTTCAGTGTTACGAGGGCCTGGATTCGCATGCCGCCATGTACGAGTGGAATTACCAGCGGCAGTTACTGGCGATCAAGCTGCTTGAGCATGACGAACGTGGGATTGCCCAGAAAGAGCAGGATGTCTTTTCTGAGCGTTATTTGCTCAAGCGTCCGTTGCTGGAGGCCATCAGCTGTGATAGCGCGCCGGTTT
>JAURGS010000192.1 GCA_030833685.1 Rhodoferax sp.
CGCAACGCACAGCATTTGGAGTTGACCGAGCCCAAAGGCGTGGCCTGGCGCTTTTTGAATGGGATGCAGGCCAGCCTGGAGGCGCAGCTCTGCAATTTAGCCGATGCAATAGCTTACAACGCCCACGATATTGATGACGGCGTGCGTTCCGGTTTGCTTACCCTGGAGCAAATGCAGGCGGTGAGCTCGTTTTCGCCGTATCTGGAGAGTGCCCGTCAGGAGTACCCGGCAGTGACCACGCAGCCCAGGCGGTGGCTTTACGAAAGTATTCGCCGCATGCTCAGCGATCAGGTCTACGATGTGATCGAAAGCACCCGCACGGCCTTGCAGAGGTCTGGCGTGCAGACATTGGATGATGTTCGCCGCGCTCCTGTGCTGGTGACCTTCAGTGATGCGATGCAGACGCAAAGTGTCGCGCTGAAGCACTTTTTGTTCTCCAGCCTTTACCGTCACGAACAGGTTAAGCAGAAGATGACGCAGGCGCAGACTGTTGTGTCGAACTTGTTCGATACGTATCTGGAGCGGCCGCAAGAGCTGCCAGTGGAGTTTGCCGGCGCATCGGATTTGCGACGGGGTATTGCGGACTACATCGCCGGAATGACGGACCGATTTGCCATGCGCGAGCATGAACGACTGACGGGTCAGTCATGCTTTTAAAGCCTGCCTGGCTGATTCTGGGTGCTGGCGGTGTTGCAGCCCTACACGTTGGCAAGCTCGCACCTGCGTTGCCCTACCTTCAGCAAGCGCTGAATGTGGACTGGGTTGCAGCCGGATTTTTATTGTCGTTGGTTCAGCTCGCTGGCATGTTGCTGGCTGTCTTCATGGGTGTTTGGACTGACAGCCTTGGTTTACGCCGAAGCCTGGTCACTGGTTTGGTGCTGATGGGGCTGGCCAGCGTGGCGGGGGCTTTGGTCACGCAGGCCACCTGGCTGGCGCTGACACGTGCTCTGGAGGGCTTTGGGTTCCTGATGGTGGTGGTTTCTGCGCCAGGCCTGATTCGTCGCTTGGTGCCGCCCGAGCGTCTGAGCCAGACGATGGGCTTTTGGGGCGCTTACATGCCCAGCGGTACGGCGCTCGCGCTCTTGGTTGGGCCGATTTTTCTGGCCTACTTTGGGTGGCCAGCGTGGTGGTTGGTGATTGGGCTAATCACCCTGTGGATGGCCTGGCAGATTGCCCGCCATGTACCGACTGATGTCGTCTTGGCTTCAAACAAGGGCGTGGTTCATCGCTTGAGCATCACCCTAGGCGCGCCTGGCCCATGGCTGGCTGCGTTTAGTTTTGCGGTCTACTCCGGGCAATGGATGGCGGTCATCGGCTTTTTGCCAACGCTTTACGGCTTGGCGGGCGTGACGGGTGCCTTGCTGGGTGTGCTTACCGCGACGGCGGCTGCCGCCAACATTGTCGGTAATGTCGCCTCGGGGCGGATGATTGGGCGAGGCTGGGCGGTGCGCTCCAATTTGTGGCTGGGGTTTGGGCTTATGGCCATCGGGAGTAGCCTGGCTTTTATGCCATTGACGGAGCCGTGGCCTTGGTTGCGCTACGGCGCTGTTCTGCTGTTTTCTGCCGGGGGCGGACTGGTGCCTGGCACGTTGTTTTATTTGGCTGTGCGCCTGGCGCCAGGTGAGCATCAGGTGGCCACGACTTTGGGTTGGGTCCAGCAACTGTCATCCATGGGGCAATTTGCCGGCCCACCGCTTGTGGCGTCGATCGCGGTACACGTAGGTGGCTGGCAGTGGACCCCACTGTTTACTCTGAGTTGCTGTGCGCTGGGCGCGTTGATGGCCACGCGCTTGCAGCGATTGTTTTTGCGGTTACAAGCGGAGTCGGCGTATGGCGCATCTGCTTGAACAACGCATCATTGCCGACACGGTGCGCTGGCTGGAGCGTGCGGTCATTGGCTTGAACCTCTGCCCATTTGCAAGATCACCGCATGCCAAGGCACGAATCCGTTACGTTGTCAGCCAGGCTATTGAGGAGTCCGAGTTGAAGGACCAACTCGAGCAGGAATTGCTGCTTTTACAGTCTTGCGACACCGAACAGACCGAGACGACGTTACTGATCTGCCCAGATGTACTGAACGACTTTTTGGATTTCAATGATTTTTTGAACCGAGCCGATCAACTGGTGCGAAAGACCAAGCTGGAGGGCGTGATACAGATTGCCAGTTTTCATCCGGGCTACAGGTTCGCTGATGTTTCAGAAGACGATGTCAGCAACTGCACCAATCGATCGCCTTACCCGATCTTGCATTTGCTGCGCGAGCAGAGCGTTCAACGGGCGATCGAAGCTGTACCAAACCCGGATGCGATATACCAGGCGAATATCAAGACGCTGAGGCAACTGGGTCGGAAGGGCTGGCTGGCATTGAACGTTGGGCCCAGCGCGGACTCCTCATCATGAACCGTTCTCCAAAATTAGCGCGACCCGATCAAAAGAAAACCCAGTCGACGATTGGCGCTGAATTGGCGCAATTACTGCGGCCAGGTCAGTCGATTGAGCTTTTGAAACAGCTGCACATCTTGACCCGTGAAGGAAAGCTCAATCAGGACTCGCGGCGCAAGCTCAAGCAGGTTTATCACCTTTATCAGTTCATTGAAAAACTGCTGCTAGAGCTTGAGGGTCAAGCGGAGGCTGCGGACCGGGTGGGGCATGAGGGGCTGACTCTGGCCGATCACGGTGCAGGCAAATCCTATCTGGGGTTTATTCTTTATGACTTGTTTTTTAAGCATCGCAGTGTTGGGCATATCTTTGGCATCGAGGCCCGGCCTGAACTCGTCAAACAGTCGAAAGATCTGGCTGCCGCATTAGGTTTTTCGCGCATGTCGTTTGTGAACGCGTCGGTCAGCGAGTCGGCGAGTCGAGGCGACTTGCCAGATCGAATTGATGTGGTCACTGCCCTGCATGCTTGTGACACCGCGACGGATGACGCGATTGCATTTGGGCTGCAAAAATATGCACGCTACATGGTGCTGGTGCCTTGTTGCCAGGCTGAGGTGGCAGCGTGCCTGCGCCAAGACAAAGCCCTGCAATTGGCGCGCACCCCTTTGGCCGAGTTGTGGCGCCACCCTTTGCACACCCGTGAATTTGGCAGCCAGTTGACCAATGTGCTGCGGTGCCTGTACCTGGAGTCAAAGGGTTACCAGGTTACGGTGACTGAATTGGTTGGCTGGGAACACAGTCTTAAAAATGAGCTGATCATTGCCAGGTTCACCGGGCAGGCTAAGACTTCGGCCAGGCGGCGTCTGGACGAGTTGCTGTCCGATTTCGGCCTTCAATCCATTCAGGCAAGTCGCTACCCAGCATAATTGGGGTCAGACACCAATTTCACTTCAATTCTTGCTTTCTGCAATATGGCGCGTCTTCCCCGGTTAACGGTTCCCGGTTATCCCCACCACGTGATCCAGCGGGGCAACAACCGACAGGCCATCGTGGTGACCCAGCAGGATCGCGCGCATTTGCTGGCCTTGATTGCTGAGTCGGCAGAAAAATTCTCGGTTGACGTACACGCCTATGTGTTGATGGATAACCACTTTCATCTGCTCTTGACGCCCAGTGATGGAAATGGTTTGTCATTGATGATGCAAGCGGTGGGGCGCAGCTACGTGCGGTATTTCAATCACGCCCGGCAGCGAACGGGCACCTTGTGGGAGGGGCGGTATAAGTCCACAGTGATTCAGACCGAGCGCTACCTGCTTGCTTGCATGGCTTACGTGGACCTCAATCCGGTTCGGGCCAGGATCTGTGAGCGTCCAGGTGATTTTCCATGGTCGAGCTATCGTCACTACGCAGGGCTAAACCACGACAAGTTGCTCAAGCCCCATCCGGTTTATTGGGGATTAGGTAATACGCCGTTCGCCCGTGAACTGGCATACAAGGAGACGGTGGCGGCCGGATTGTCCTTGGCGCAAGAACGCGCGCTGACGGACGCAACACTGCACGGGTGGGCGCTGGGTGATGAACATTTCGTGCGCGATCTTCAGGGTGGTGTAGAGCGCCGCCTTGCGAAGGGGAAAGCAGGGCGACCGAGAAAAACGCCTAGAGAGGGCGAGTAGCGGTTTTGACCTTTGAATTTAATATGTCCCTAATTTAAAATCTTGGTTTAGTAAATCTAAAATAATTAGATAACTCAGTTTTTGCTGCAAATGAATCTACTACACCTATGCCTGGTGAAACTCTTACGCACTGCTTAAATGCATTATCAAAATATAAATTTGTAGAGTTTAAAGTAAAAGAATTGCCAGAAATAGATGCAATCCAAAGTGTAGAAGTGTTAGCAGTGCCAGCTTCAACATAAACAACAAAGTTAGAATTGTAATCAGATGAAGAATTCAAAATAGAATTTCTCACCCACGTTCCATTGCTTCCTGTACCCAAAACAGAAACTGTATATATACCGTTTTGATTTACTGTAGTTTGATTTTTGACTAAAACTCTATCATTAACTGCTAAGGAAATACCATCTACGAGAGAAGGTGCTCCGCCAGATAAAGAAATATTTTGAGTAGTACCAGCAATGCTAGAACTGTAAATGGAAGGATCTAACATTCCCAGCTCGAAACTTTTCTCAAATGGCAGTTATAAATATAAACTCCAAATTACAGTGAGAATAGATCAACATGGTATGCAGGCTGTATTACAAGTCAGTGTGATAATCACAACAAGAATGGATCAGCATGGTATGCCAGTTGTATTGGAAGTCAGTGTG
>JAURGS010000193.1 GCA_030833685.1 Rhodoferax sp.
GAGACTAAAGGCTAGGATGGTCTCGCCAGCCTCAGTCAGCCCGCCCAAAAAATAGAATGATTTATTTGGGAAGCTCAGGTTGGTCATTGCGCGCTTGGTCGCGAAGATCGCGAAAGCCAAAAAACTCGATCCCGTTCCGATGAAACTTGCCAGCAGCACTGCCGCGGCTAGCGCATTGTTTGTTGGATCGTAGAGCGCAAACGCCAATGGGATGCTGGCATAAAAAACAAAATCTAGCGTGATGTCCAGGAAACCACCAACGTCGCTTGTTTGGCGAAGTCTGGCCACCGCGCCGTCCAATGCGTCCAGCAGACGTGAGACCAGAACGGCAGCCAGTCCCATCAGGAAAAACCCCTGTGCGATCAGTACCGCTGCCAGTAAGCCGATCAGAAACCCGGACAGGGTCAGTTGGTTTGCCGTGATTCCCACCGCCGCTAAGTGATGGGCCATGGCACTGACGTATGGGCGAGCGAATAACTGGAGGCGATGATCGAACATGGATAAAAAAGCTTCGCCGACGTAATCGCCAGCCTCACCATTTTCGTTCACTGGTAATCTGTGACAGATCCAAGGGCCGGCCTAGCACTGTTTTTTGGCACGGATCGAATGACCAGCCAACAGACAGAGTCCCAAACGATCGGGCTGATCGACGAGGAGATGACACCAATCTGCTGAGGATGAAAGTGACTGGTCGGAATGAGAGGATTCGAACCTCCGACCCCTTCGTCCCGAACGAAGTGCGCTACCAGGCTGCGCTACATTCCGATGTGCAAATGGGGCTCTGGCGCTATGCTTTTCGCTCGAGCAATTGCAGACCCAATTGTAGCAAACAGGCCTTGAAATCATTGCTTGGTAACAAGGCGATGGCGGCGATAGCCCGCCTTGCTTCGCTGGCAGCTGCCTCTTGCGCTACAGCCAAGGCGCCCGTCTTTTGAACAATGGCCACGATGGCCTGAATTTGGCTGATATCTCCGCTTTCAATGGCAGTTTTCAGGATCGATCGGTCTTGCGCATTAGCCAGGCGCATGGCGGCAATCAGTGGCAGCGTGGTTTTGCCCTCGCGCAAGTCGTCACCCAGATTCTTGCCCATCACCTTGGCCTGGCCCGTGTAGTCCAAGACGTCATCCACGATCTGAAATGCAGTCCCCAGTGCCTGCCCGTAGGTGGCGCAAGCCTCTTCTACCGATGGTTCAGCCCCTGCCAAGATCGCGCCCACGCGGGCACAAGCTTCAAAGAGCTTGGCGGTTTTTGACCGAATCACGTCCAGGTATGCGGCCTCGTCAAGCTCGGCGTTGTGCATATTCATCAGTTGCAGCACTTCGCCCTCGGCGATCACGTTCGTTGCCTGTGCGAGAACCTCCAGGAGGCGCATGTTGTTGGCCTCGACCATCATTTGAAACGCGCGGGAATACAGAAAATCCCCTACCAGTACGCTGGCTGCGTTACCGAACATGGCATTGGCCGTATCACGACCGCGCCGCAAAGCGGACTCGTCCACGACGTCGTCGTGCAGCAAGGTCGCCGTGTGAATGAATTCAACCACCGCCGCAAGTTTGAACCGGTTCTCTGCGCCGTAGCCCAAGGCCTGACAAACCAAAAGTAGGATCGCCGGGCGCAGACGCTTGCCCCCTGCATTGATGATGTACTGGGAGACCTGGCTGACCAGAGGAACACCAGAATTCAGGCGCTCGCTAATCACCCGATCCACTTCACGCATGTCAGGCGCGATGAGCGACAAGGAGGGGGTTGTAGCGAGATTGGCGGCTTGCAAGGTAGATGTGGGACCGTGTCGGTTCGAGATTATAAAAAGCCCTTCCTGGTCATTCGTCTTTCGGCCCTGCCGCTTTTTTGGGTCAGAACACGGGAACGGCCGCTCCTGGGGGCTAGTTTTGCTGGCTTTTGCGCTATCGCTGGGTGGCGGGGACAAGAGGTGCAGCGCAGGTCTTTGGGCTATAATCCTTGGCTCGGCAGAAATTCGTCTGTCGGTTCTTAATGAGGTTTATATGTACGCGGTCATAAAAACCGGGGGCAAGCAATACAAAGTTGCGTCCGGCGAAAAGATTAAAGTAGAACAGATTGCTGCGGACGTTGGCCAAGAGATCGTGATCGACCAGGTTCTCGCCGTGGGTAATGGCGCCGAACTGAAGGTGGGCACACCCTTGGTGTCCGGCGCGACAGTCAGTGCCACAGTGGTGGCCCATGGCAAGCACGACAAGGTTAGCATTTTCAAAATGCGTCGGCGCAAGCATTACCAAAAACGTCAAGGCCATCGTCAGCAGTTCACTGAACTGCTTGTGGGCGCCATCACGGCATAAGGAGCAGCGAGCATGGCACAGAAAAAAGGCGGCGGCTCTACGCGAAATGGGCGCGATTCCAAGCCCAAAATGCTGGGTGTAAAAACATTTGGCGGACAGATGATCAGCGCCGGCGGCATCATTGTGCGACAGCGTGGAACCCAGTTTCACCCAGGCGCCAACGTTGGGATCGGCAAGGATCACACCCTGTTTGCGCTGGTTGACGGCCAGGTCTCCTTTGCCATCAAGGGTGCGCTCAACAAGCATACGGTGAGTGTGACGGCGGTTTAAGGCTTTCTTGACGCCCACGAATAAACCCTGCGCCAAGCGCGGGGTTTTTCATTTTTAGAACCTCAGAATGAAATTTGTTGACGAAGCCTGGATTGATGTGGCTGCCGGCGACGGCGGGGCCGGCTGCGTCTCATTTCGGCACGAGAAATACAAGGAATTTGGCGGACCAAACGGTGGTGATGGCGGGCGTGGTGGCCATGTGTTTGCCGTGGCAGATGCCAGCCTGAATACGCTCGTGGATTTTCGTTTCTCGCGCCGGCATGACGCCCAACGCGGTCAACATGGCATGGGCTCCGATATGTTTGGTGCCGCCGGCGCAGACATCACGCTAAAAATGCCAGTAGGGACGGTTATCTCTGACGCGGACTCTGGCGAAGTTTTGTTTGAGTTGCTGGAGCCGGGTCAGGTTATCACGATCGCCAAAGGCGGTGACGGGGGTTTTGGCAATTTACGCTTTAAGAGTGCTATCAACCGTGCGCCCAGACAAAAAACCCCAGGATGGCCTGGCGAAAAGCGGCACTTGAAGCTTGAGCTCAAGTTGCTGGCAGATGTGGGTTTGTTGGGTATGCCCAACGCCGGCAAGTCCACCTTGATTTCAGCGGTTTCCAATGCCCGGCCACGCATCGCAGACTATCCTTTTACGACCTTGCATCCTAATTTGGGTGTGGTGCGTTTGGCGCCGGAACAAAGTTTCGTGGTGGCTGACCTACCTGGCCTGATCGAAGGGGCAGCCGAAGGAGCCGGCTTGGGGCACCAATTTTTGCGCCATTTGCAACGCACCCGGCTCTTGCTGCATGTGGTGGATATGGCACCGTTTGATGACAGCATCGACACGGTGGCACAGGCCAAGGCGATAGTGGGCGAGCTCAAAAAGTACGACCAGGCCTTGTTCAAAAAGCCCAGATGGCTGGTTTTGAACAAGCTCGACATGGTGCCCACAGAGCAGCGCGCTGCCTTGGTCAAAGACTTCATTAAACGTTTTAAATACAAGGGGCCTGTATTTGAAATCTCGGCCCTGACGCGCGAAGGGTGTGAGTCACTGGTGCAAGCGGTTTTCAAGGAAATCAGCGTTCAAAAACAAGGCGAGCTACAACCCAAAGAGCAGGATCCTCGCTTCTCGGGGGACAACATCGCAGGGTGAGATGACATGAATCTCGACAACAAGACCAATCTGCTTCGTGATGCTCGCCGCGTTGTGGTCAAGGTGGGCTCGAGCCTGGTGACCAATGACGGGCAGGGCCTGGATGAGGCTGCCATCGGTGAATGGTGCCGTCAGATCGCTCAGCTGGCAGCTGAGAAGCGTGAGCTCATCATGGTCTCCAGTGGTGCGATCGCTGAAGGCATGAAGCGGCTGGGCTGGAAAGCCAGACCCCAGGCTGTTCATGAATTGCAGGCCGCAGCAGCCGTGGGACAGATGGGATTGGTACAGATGTATGAGACCAAATTACGTGAGCACGGCTTACGTAGCGCTCAGGTACTGCTCACCCATTCCGACCTGTCCGATCGGGAGCGCTATCTCAATGCGCGAACGACGCTGCTGAGTTTGCTTAAGCTTGGCGTATTGCCGGTGATCAATGAGAACGACACCGTGGTAACCGATGAGATCAAGTTTGGGGACAACGATACGCTTGGCGCCCTGGTTGCGAACCTGGTGGAAGCCGATGCTTTGGTGATACTGACCGATCAAAAAGGCCTGTTCAAGTCAGACCCACGGCAAAACCCCGCAGCAGAGTTTGTCCATGCGGCTATGGCTGGTGATCCGGAGCTCGAACGTATGGCGGGTGGTGCCGGAACAGGCATTGGCCGGGGCGGAATGCTCACCAAAATATTGGCAGCCAAGCGGGCTGCAAGCTCCGGGGCTTCAACCGTCATTGCCTGGGGACGCGAACCCGACGCTTTGGTGCGCTTGGTTCGCGGTGAAGCCATTGGTACCTTGCTGGTAGCCCCAACGCAGAAGATGCAGGCACGCAAGCAGTGGATTGCGGACCATTTGCAAATGCGTGGCTCGGTGATGATCGACGAGGGCGCCGTTCAACGTTTGCGCTCAGGGGGATCGAGCCTGCTGCCGATTGGCATGACGGCGGTGCACGGCGAATTTTCGCGCGGC
>JAURGS010000194.1 GCA_030833685.1 Rhodoferax sp.
CACGCCCATATTACTCATCAGGGTACCCACCACACCGGCAACCGTCTGGCCCTGGCCCAGACGATCCAAGGCCAGCAGGTAGAGCAGCTCATCGCCATTGAATAAGCGCCCCTTCGCGTCGACGACTTGCAGGCGATCGGCATCACCATCCAAGGCAATGCCCAAATCAGCCTGGTGCACGCGCACTGCCTCGACCAAAGCCTCGGGGTGGGTTACACCAAAGTCCTGGTTGATATTGAACCCGTCTGGCTCGCAGCCAATGGCAATGACCTCCGCGCCAAGCTCGTGAAACACCTTGGGTGCAATTTGGTAGGCCGCTCCATGCGCCGCGTCAACCACCAAACGCAGGCCACGCAGGCTCAAACCACTGGGGAATGTGCTTTTACAAAACTCAATGTAGCGCCCAGCAGCGTCGTCTAGCCTGCGCGCCTTGCCCAAGCCTGCAGAGGCTGCCCACTGCGGTGACTCGGCCAGCACGGCCTCCACATCGCGTTCCCAGGCATCTGGCAGCTTGCTGCCTTGGGCACTGAAAAATTTGATGCCGTTATCAGCAAAGGCGTTGTGGCTGGCGCTGATGACGACACCCAACTGGGCGCGCTGGGCGCGCGTCAGGTAGGCAACCGCTGGTGTCGGCACAGGGCCGAGCAGAATCACATTGACGCCTGCTGAATTAAAGCCGCTTTCCAGCGCGCTCTCCAGCATGTAACCGGAAATCCGGGTGTCTTTGCCAATGAGCGCGGTAGCCTCCGCACCCTGCTTTTTGAGCACTCGCCCTACCGCATGGCCTAGACGCAAAACAAAGTCTGGCGTGATGGGTGCCTGCCCCACCGTGCCACGAATGCCGTCGGTTCCGAAATACTGCCTGGTCATTTTGAAAAGTCCCCCTAAGGCGCCTTGTGGCGCTTCTGTGTGAAATTATCGGATACGGCTCAAAAGTTTCAGCGCCTGCACGGTTTCGCGCACATCGTGCACGCGCAGCACATCCGCGCCGCGCTCGGCGGCCAGCACTGCCGCCGCCACACTGGGCACCAAGCGATCACCCACGGCAAGTTTCTCCTCTCCATGACCCACATGGGCTAGCGACGACTTTCGAGACCAGCCGATCACCAGTGGGCTGCCTGGCGCCTTCAAAGAAACTTGCTCACGCAACAGCTCAAAGTTTTGCTCCACGGTCTTGCCAAAACCGATGCCAGGATCGATGGCCAAGCGCTCAAAAGCAAGGCCTGCAGCCTGAGCCTGAACGAGTCGCTGTTGTAAAAAATCCAGGACTGGTGAAGCGACCGAGCCTTGCATGGGGGCGACTTGCATGGTCGTGGGCTCAAGATGCATGTGCATCAAGCACACGCCACACGCCGGGTGCGCAGCCACCACTTCGGTGGCTGATGGGCCCGATGCAGCACTCCAGCGCAAGGCCCAGATGTCGTTGATGATGTCAGCACCCAAGTCCAGCGCCACTTGCATCACTTCTGGTTTGTAAGTGTCCACGGACACCGGAACACCCCATCGCAGCACTTCGCGCAGAACAGGCAGCAAACGCGCCTGCTCTTGCTTTGCTGCCAAGGGCGTTGCGCCAGGCCTGGTCGACTCGGCGCCCAAATCCAAAATGTCGGCGCCCTCTGCAATCATGCGCTCACAACGTCGCACGCTGTCTTGCACGTGGGCGTCCAGCCCACCGTCTGAGAACGAGTCCGGTGTCAGGTTGACAATCCCCATGACCCGAGGACGGCTAAGGTCAATTTTGAAACGGCTGGTCTGCCAATACCGAGCGCTCATGTCCTAGCAGTTCGCGGACCAACAAAGAAAAAAGCGGGGCAAAAGCCCCGCTATCTCAGGCAACGGCTTCATGCCGCCGTGGGCGAGGCATCTGGCTTCACTGCAGGCGCGCCCCCGCTACCGCTATCCGAACCCGAGGCGGGCGTGCGCGGAGACCAATCCTTGGGCGGACGTGGCTCCTTGCCAGCCAGGATGTCGTCAATCTGCTCGGTGTCGATCGTCTCCCATTCCAGCAGCGCCTTGGCCATCGCATGCATGTGTTCGCTGTGCTCTTCAATCAAGCGACGCGCCTGTGCATACTGTTCATCAATGATGCGACGAACCTCGGCATCGACCTTGCGCATGGTCTCTTCGCTCATGTTCGTGGTCTTGGTAACCGAGCGGCCGAGGAAAACCTCACCCTCATTTTCAGCATAGACCATCGGGCCCAGGGCCGAGGTCATGCCATAACGCATGACCATATCGCGCGCGATCTGCGTGGCACGCTCAAAATCGTTGCTCGCTCCCGTGGTCATCTGGTTCATGAAGACCTCTTCGGCGATACGCCCACCAAACAGCATGCTGATCTGGTTGAGCATGTATTCCTTGTCATAGCTGTAACGGTCCTGCGCAGGCAGGCTCATGGTCACACCCAGCGCCCGTCCACGCGGAATGATGGTGACCTTGTGTACCGGGTCACACTTGGGCAGCAGTTTGCCAATCAGGGCATGGCCTGCCTCGTGATACGCGGTATTGCGACGCTCCGACTCTGGCATGACCATGCTCTTGCGCTCGGGGCCCATCAGGATCTTGTCCTTGGCTTTCTCGAAATCCTGCATCTCAACCGTGCGCGCGTTGCGCCGGGCTGCCATGAGTGCCGCCTCGTTACACAGGTTGGCCAGGTCCGCACCACTCATACCCGGCGTGCCACGGGCAATCACGCTTGGGTTGACGTCGGGGCTCAACGGCACCTTGCGCATGTGCACATTCAGAATTTGCTCACGGCCACGAATATCAGGCAGCGTCACAAAAACCTGCCGGTCAAATCGACCTGGGCGCAACAAGGCCGAATCGAGAATGTCAGGCCGGTTGGTGGCCGCCACCACAATCACGCCAACATTGGTCTCAAAGCCGTCCATTTCAACCAGCATCTGGTTGAGCGTCTGCTCGCGCTCATCGTTGCCACCGCCCAGGCCAGCGCCACGCTGGCGGCCAACCGCGTCAATCTCATCAATAAAAATGATGCACGGCGCATTTTTTTTCGCGTTGTCGAACATGTCACGCACACGGGAGGCACCCACGCCGACAAACATCTCGACGAAGTCCGATCCCGAGATGCTGAAAAACGGTACCTTGGCCTCACCCGCAATACTCTTGGCCAATAGCGTCTTACCCGTGCCGGGTGGTCCAACCAACAACAGGCCACGGGGAATGCGCCCGCCAAGTTTCTGAAATTTGGATGGATCTTTGAGGAAGTCGACGACCTCCTTGACCTCTTCCTTAGCCTCATCACAGCCGGCCACATCGGCAAAGGTCACCAGGTTGCTGCTCTCGTCGAGTAAACGCGCTTTGCTCTTGCCAAAGCTAAAGGCGCCACCTTTGCCACCCCCTTGCATCTGCCGCATGAAATAAATCCACACGCCAATCAAGAGCAGCATGGGGCCCCAACTGACCAGCAGGGTCATCAGCAGCGAGCTCTCCTCACGTGGGCGAACATCAAATTTCACATCGTTGTCGATCAGGTCACCGACCAGGCCGCGATCAAGGTAAGTCGCGGTGGTTCGCACTTTGCGCTCGTCGGTGGTGACCGCCACGATCTCGGTGCCGCCAGGAGCCTCCTGGATCAAGGCGCTCTTGATACGCCTGGCGTGTACCTCGTCCAGAAAGTCGGAGTAGCCGATGTAAGTTGCACCGGAGCCGGGGCGTGCGTCAAACTGCTTGAACACGGTGAAGAGCACCATGCCAATCACCAGCCAAACCGCAACTTTCGAAAACCACTGATTATTCAAATCGCACTCCCATAACCGGTCAGCAAAATGGCTGCCGACCGAGTTTGGGATTTTAGGCGCTTAGCTCTGTAACAGCGCCAAACCCCCAGGCTTTTGCCCCAAGGTCAGCATGGTTTTCACACGGGGCGCAGACCCAGCCCCACCAAAAAGGTTTCTGCCGAGCGGTCGCGCGAGGCCTTGGGCTTGAAACGCCTGACCACCTTGAAAACATCGGAAAACTGCCGATACAGGTCCTCATAGGCGGCGCTGTGGAACACCTTGGCCACCAGCGCCCCGTCAGGGTGAAGGTGGCTCTGGGCAAACGCCAGGGCCAATTCGATCAACAAGGACACCCGAGCCGCATCGGTAACCGACACCCCAGTGAGGTTGGGGGCCATATCTGACAGAACCAGATCAACTTTCTGACCTTGGAGCGCAGCCGACAACTGCTCCAACACCTCGTCTGAACGGAAGTCACCCTGAATGAAGCGAACGCCAGAAATCGGCTCCATGGGCAGCAGATCCAAAGCGATGACCTGATCCGCCCCAGGCCCATCAGAATGCGCCGGATGAGGGCTACTTGCCGCGAGCTTTCGCTGAACGTACTGACTCCAGGCACCTGGGGAAGACCCCAAGTCGACAACCAGCTGTCCGGGCCTGATCAGGTGCAGCGCCTCATCGATTTCCATCAGCTTGTAGGCCGCCCGGGCGCGGTAACCCTCTTTTTGCGCCAGCTTGACGTATGGGTCGTTCACATGGTCATGCAGCCACGCCCGGTTGACCTTGCCAGTGGATTTGGATGATTTCATTCGCGTGGTGCGCAAGGTGCCCATGGATGTCCCGATTCGCGGGCAGGAAATTTTCATACGCTTTGCGCAAACTACGACGTACATGTACGCGGCGTTTGACAAGATACTTGACGTCGCGCGTGCGCACTTCAC
>JAURGS010000195.1 GCA_030833685.1 Rhodoferax sp.
CCAATGCCCAGGATCGGCAGCTGGTGGAGAAGGTGGTCTCTGGGCTGCCCAATGTCAAGGCCATTACCAATGAATTGGCTGTGATGGGCAGCACATCCCTAACGGCGCGCTCCAAAGATGCTTATCTGACGGGTCGTGTCAAGGCTAGCCTAATTGACGCCAAAGACCTGTTTGCCACGGCATTCAAGGTGGTGACAGAGCGCGGTACGGTTTACCTGATGGGACGTGTAACCCAACGCGAAGCGGACCGGGCTACGGATATTGCACGTGCAACGTCGGGTGCGGTCAAGGTGGTGAGGGTGTTTGAGTACATCAGCGAGGATGAGCTCAAGGCTTTGCTGCCCGAGCCTGCACCCAAGGCTGACGCCAAGCCCGATGCGAAAGCCCCAGCTGCCAAGTAGCCAAGGCGTATAGAAAAAAAGCCTGCTCGATTGCAGGCTTTTTTATTGGCTTGGTAATGCCCGCTGGGGCATCGCTTGTCAACGCAAACGTTTGATCAGGCTTGAGGTGTCCCAGCGTTGGCCGCCCAGTTGCTGGACATCGGCGTAAAACTGGTCCACCAAAGCAGTCACCGGCACGCGGGCACCATTGCGACGGGCTTCGTCTAAGACCAGTCCGAGGTCTTTGCGCATCCAGTCCACTGCGAAGCCAAATTCAAACTTGTCGGCCACCATGGTCTTGCCGCGGTTATCCATCTGCCAGCTCTGGGCTGCACCTTTGCCGATGACTTCCAGCACCTGGTTCATATCTAGTCCCGCACGTTGGCCAAAAGCGATACCCTCGCTCAAACCTTGCACCAAGCCGGCGATACAGATCTGGTTGACCATCTTGGCCAGTTGTCCAGCGCCGCTGGCACCCAGCAGGGTGCAGGCGCGTGAATACGCCATGGCCACAGCTTGGGCTTTATCGAAGGCGGCCTTGTCGCCGCCGCACATTACCGTCAGCAAGCCGTTCTCAGCGCCGGCCTGACCGCCGGACACCGGGGCGTCGACAAACGCAAAGCCCTTGGTCATGGCCTGCGCGTAGAGTTCACGAGCCACATTAGCCGAAGCCGTGGTGTGGTCCACAAAAATAGCGCCAGGCGCCATGCCTGCAAATGCACCATCTGGCCCCAGCACAACGCTGCGCAGATCGTCATCGTTGCCAACGCAGCAAAACACCAGAGACGCGCCCTGCACTGCATCTCTAGGGGTGAGGCCATGGGCCACAGTGGCTTTCTTGCCCTCAAAGTCAGCAAATTTTTCACACCAGGCAACCGCCTTAGCCGAGGTTCGGTTGTAGACCGTAACCGCATGACCCGCGCAGGCCAGGTGCCCGGCCATGGGAAAGCCCATCACCCCCAAGCCCAGAAAGGCAACTTTCTGGGGAGCGACTGCGTCATAGGTTTTATTGTTCACACAAAATCCTTTCAGAATTCATCAGGCGAAGAGACCTTCGGTTAAATAATCGACAGCTTCTCGGTTCCGGCGTGCAGGTCGGTTGTCTTTGCGCGCTGGCTGTTAAGTTTAATTTGGAGCCGCAGGTCGTTGACCGAGTCCGCATTGCGCAGCGCATCTTCGTAGGTAATCGTATTGGCCTCGAAGGCATCGAACAGCGCCTGGTCAAAGGTTTGCATGCCCAGATTGCGGCTTTTTTTCATGATTTCTTTGATTTCGGCGACTTCGCCTTTGAAAATCAGGTCGGAAATCAGGGGCGAATTCAACATGACTTCAACAACGGCCACGCGGCCCTTGCCGTCTTGTTTGGGAATCAGCCGTTGCGACACCATGGCTTTCAGGTTGAGCGACAGGTCCATCAGCAGTTGGGCGCGCCGTTCTTCTGGAAAGAAATTGATCACCCGATCCAGGGCTTGGTTGGCACTGTTGGCGTGCAAGGTGGCCATGCACAGGTGGCCGGTTTCTGCAAAGGCCACAGCGTGTTCCATGGTCTCGCGGTCACGGATCTCCCCCATCAAAATCACGTCAGGCGCTTGCCGTAGTGTGTTCTTCAGGGCAGCCTCCCAGCTGTCGGTGTCGATGCCAACTTCGCGCTGGGTAACCACGCAGTTCTTGTGGGCGTGTACAAATTCAATCGGATCTTCGACCGTGATGATGTGGCCGTAGCTGTTTTCGTTGCGCCAGTCGACCATCGCCGCCAGTGAAGTCGACTTACCCGATCCGGTGGCCCCCACCATGATGCAAAGCCCGCGTTTAGTCGTGGCAACGTCCTTGAGGACTTCTGGAAGCTTGAGCTTGTCAATTGTGGGGATGTCGCTGGGGATGGTTCGCAGCACCATGCCGACCCTGCTTTGCTGCATGAAAGTGTTGACCCGGAAGCGGCCAAGCTCTGGCGGCGCAATTGCGAAATTGCATTCCTTGGTGCGCTCAAACTCGGCAACCTGTTTGTCGCTCATGATGGATCGCGCCAACGCTAATGTTTGACGGCCGTTCAGGGGCTGTTGGCTGACCTTGGTGATCTTGCCATCGACCTTGATGGCAGGTGGAAACTCGGCGGTGATGAACAAATCACTGCCATTGCGGCTGAGCATCAGCTTGAGCAAATTGTTGATAAATTCTGAGGCTTGATCGCGTTCCATGCGCAGCTCCTTTTCTGTTTCGCGTGAGGTCGGGGATGGGGTTGCAGCCGCTTTAGCCCGGGAAGTTCTCCGGCGTCTTGGCTTTGGTTCGCGCCTCTGCTGGGCTGATGATGTTTTTGCGCACCAGATCGGTCAGGTTTTGATCCAGCGTTTGCATGCCCACGCTATTGCCGGTCTGAATCGCCGAATACATTTGCGCCACCTTGGCTTCGCGGATCAGGTTGCGAATGGCGCTGGTGCCCAGCATGATCTCGTGAGCGGCCACGCGGCCTTGGCCGTCCTTGGTTTTGCAAAGTGTTTGCGAGATCACCGCCTGCAGCGATTCGCTGAGCATGGCGCGCACCATCTCTTTTTCATCGGCCGGGAACACGTCGATGATCCTGTCGATGGTTTTGGCAGCGCTGGAGGTGTGCAAGGTTCCAAACACCAGGTGGCCGGTTTCTGCAGCCGTCATGGCCAGGCGAATGGTTTCAAGGTCGCGCATCTCGCCCACCAGGATCGCGTCCGGGTCTTCGCGTAGCGCAGATTTCAGGGCTGCCGCGAAGGTCTGGGTGTGCGGTCCCACCTCGCGCTGGTTGATCAGGCATTTCTTTGACTCATGGACGAATTCGATAGGGTCTTCCACCGTCAGAATGTGCCCAAACTCGTTTTCGTTGAGGTAATTCACCATGGCCGCCAGTGTGGTGGATTTGCCAGACCCGGTTGGCCCAGTCACCAGCACCATGCCGCGGGGTTTTAGCGCCAGGTCGGCAAAAATCTTGGGCGCGTTGAGTTGCTCCAAAGACAGAATCTTGCTCGGGATGGTTCTGAACACGGCCCCCGCGCCACGGTTCTGGTTAAAGGCATTGACCCGAAATCGCGCCAGGCCCTCAATTTCAAATGAGAAATCGATTTCCAGGAATTCTTCGTAGAGCTTGCGCTGCGCATCGTTCATGATGTCGTACACCATGGCGTGGACAGTTTTGTGGTCCATGGGCTCCACGTTGATGCGTCGCACATCGCCGTGGACCCGTATCATTGGCGGTAAACCCGCGGAAAGGTGCAGGTCAGACGCTTTGTTCTTGACGCTGAAAGCCAATAATTGGGTGATGTCCATGCTCATTCCTCTCTTTTTGTCGCCTGGCCGATTATGAACTCCATAGCAGATCGGCTGGCCGCTGTCAGGTCCCGTATTGAGGCTGCGTGTCTGGCCTGCGGGCGATCTCCTTCAGAGATTGGCCTTTTGGCCGTGTCTAAAACTTTTCCCGCGCAGGCCGTAGAGCAGGCCTTGCATGCGGGCCAGCTGGCCTTTGGCGAGAACTATATTCAGGAGGCCATTGAAAAGATGGCGACATTGCGTCATTGGCCATTGCAATGGCATTGCATTGGTCCCATGCAGAGCAACAAAACTCGGTTGGTGGCCGAGAACTTTGATTGGGCACATACGGTTGATCGCCTCAAGATTGCGCAGCGTCTGAGCGAGCAGCGTCCATCCAAGCTGCCACCGCTACAGGTTTGCGTGCAGGTCAATATCGACGGTGGTCCCAATAAAAGCGGTGTGAGCCCAGAGGAGCTGATGCCCTTGGCCCGGGCCATTGTCGGCATGCCGGGCCTCAGATTGCGAGGTTTGATGTGTATTCCAGAGCCAGCGCCAGATTTTGAGTCTGCGCGCCAGGTATTCGAGCGGGCCAGCGCTTTATTTCGCACCTGCCAGCATGCGGGCTTGGCCTTGGATACCCTGTCGATGGGCATGAGCGACGACCTGGAGGCAGCGATCGCAGCGGGCAGCACCATGGTTCGTGTTGGCAGTGCTATTTTTGGATCGCGAAATTGAAAGGAGCTCGTCTGCCATGACGCGGTCTGGGTCTGTCAGTCGCTCTGGTAAGGCGCCACCAGTACTTGAGATCCATTTTTGAGGGGGAGTGATTTTGTCCATGAATTCAACTCCAGCTGTGGCAACGCAACAGCCCCGCGCTGCGCGCTTTTGGCGTCGCTTGGCTTACACGCTCGCGATGCTCGGAACTCTGACTTCGGCTGTGGGCAGCTTGACCGCTTGCGCGCCGTCCGACGACGACGCCGATGTGCCCGTCGCGCG
>JAURGS010000196.1 GCA_030833685.1 Rhodoferax sp.
CTCAGGGAGACAGTGGTGAGGCCATGTTGCGCCTGGAAATGGCAGCCCAAATACCAAGTCCGGCCGAATTCATCGGCGACAGGCGCCAGTTGCAGTTGTTGCTATTAACCCGCCGCAATGACCCAAGCCCGAGCCAGACCTGGACCAAGGATGTTGCCCAAGTGCTGGCACAGAACGCGGACGCCACCAAGTCAAAAAGGCTTCAAAACGCCCTGAAGGTGTTGCTCAAGTCTTGATGGCGGCGTCAAGCGCCAGCCTGCGCAGCCCTGTGTCTTTGCACAGGCGCAAAACCTCCAGGCGGGGTGGCTGTGCGCTCGCGTCCCAGTCGCTTAAAACCCATCGCGACCGCAGCGGTTGCTGGCTGAGTGCGTGTTGGGCTGGTTGATGGGTGTGGCCATGAATTAATGTCTGGGCCTGTGCCTGTGACAGCCAGCGCAAGGCCAAGTCGCTGTCCACATCGAAAAATATTTCTCCCCGCGTCTTGCGGGCTTCGCTTTGGGCGCGCATCTCGCGCGCGACGCCTTGACGCTCTTGAAGCGAGCGCGCCAGAAAGTCCTGCTGCCATTGGCTGCCCCTTACCATCGCCCTGAAGGCTTGGTAAGGCCTATCCGCCGTACACAGTTCGTCGCCATGGCTTAGCAACCATCGCTGCTTGTCGAAATCCAGACAACATGGATCGTCCAAAAGCCGCATGGAGCAGGCCTGTGCGGCTTTCTGGTCCAGTAAGAAGTCCCGGTTGCCGCGCATGAAGTACACCGACGCACGCTGCGCCGCGCGCTTGAGCACAACTTGGCAGCCTTGCTCGAAGACGCGTTCTTGTGCAGTTGGTGCTGCGTCGAGCACATCGTCCCCGACCCAGGCTTCAAACAGGTCGCCCAGAATAAAGATGGCGTCGGCCTCACTGGCCGACATGTAGCGCACCCAGGCCGCGTAGGTATCGGCATGCGCCGCCTGCAGATGCAGGTCCGAGATGAAATCAACGCAGCGCCAGTGATCGGGCGCGACCAGAGTCTCGCTATCAGTTAGTGACGCTGGCAGCGGCACGGGCCCACTCTGTCAAAGGGCGACCGCCTTTTCGATCACCACATCCTCAAGCGGCACATCATCGTGGTAGCCACGGCGCCCGGTCTGGACGGCCTTGATTTTGTCAACCACAGCAGCGCCATCAACCACCTTGCCGAACACGGCATAGCCCCAACCTTGCGCGCTAGGTGCTTTGTGGTTCAGAAAATCGTTGTCAGCAACGTTGATGAAAAACTGCGCTGTTGCCGAGTGGGGATCGCTGGTGCGCGCCATAGCGACGCTGTAGGAGACATTTTTGAGCCCGTTATTGGCTTCATTGTTAATCGGCTTGTCGGTTGATTTTTCTTTCATGCCAGGTGCCATGCCGCCACCCTGAACCATAAAGCCAGGAATTACGCGATGAAAAATCGTGTTGTCGTAATGACCATTTTTGACATAGTTCAAAAAATTGGCGACCGTGTTGGGTGCCTTTTCGGCGTCCAACTCAAGCGTGATGGTTCCCAGCTTGTTGATATGAAGTTCGACTTTTGGATTGCTCATGGCTTATTTCACTTGGGTTGCAGATTGAATAACGATGGATGTTTTGGGGACGTCGCTGGAGAACGGGCCACCTGGTCCTGTCGGGGTGGCTTCGATGGCTTTGACCACCTCCATGCCAGAGACGACTTTACCAAACACGGTGTAGCCAAAGAGCTGACCGGCGTTGAGTAAATCCGCACGGGGCACATTTTGGTAGATGCGGCCACGGTGCTCAAAGCGGGGGATCGGGTCCCCCGGCGGGATCAGCACCGGATCGAGAAAGCTGTTGTCTCGCACATTGATAAAAAATTGGGCTGTCGCGGAATTGGGTTCGTTGGTTCTGGCCATGGCCAGGGTGCCTACGACGTTGCGTGGGCCACCTTTTTCAAGTGCTTGGCGACCTTCGTGCGCTACCGGTGCGCGAGTGGTCTTTTGTACGTAGCTGGCGTCAAAGCCACCGCCCTGGACCATGAAGTTGGCAATCACACGATGAAAAATCGTGCCGTCATAGTGGCCGTCTTTCACGTAGCGCAAAAAATTTTCAACAGTCTTAGGGGCTTTATCTGGGTAGACCTCAACCACAAAATTGCCGGCACTGGTCACAAACTTGACTTGTGGCTGACTCTGCGCCTGGACCAGAGAACTACTTAGGAGCAACAAGGTCGTCAACGTCAGGTTCGCCAGGGATTGTTGCAAGCTTGTGGACATGAATTTCTTTCCTTGGGCGGGTAGGCCCTGTGAGCAGGTTTTTGCTTGGGGCTTAGCGGCTCGCGCTGCTTTGTGGTTTGAGCAATTGTTCGGCCATACGTAACTTCTGCACCGCACGTGCATTTTGTGGCTCGAGCGTTGAGGCCTGGCGGTAGGCTTGCTCAGCCAACCTAACGTGGACGTCAGCGAGGTTTTCATACGCTGCCGCGTAGTCCGGTTTGGCCTTGATCGCCATTTCAAGTGCTTTTTGGGCCTGATGGAACTGGCCTTTTGCGGCATGCATCACGGCCAGGTTGTTATGGGGTTCAGGCAGTTCAGGGTAGTCTTCCGTGATATCGGTGAAGGTTTTTAAGGCGTCATCGATTTTGTTTTGGCCACGCTGCGCCATGCCCTTGAGAAAGCGCATTTGAGGATCGGCAGGCTTGCTGGACAGATGTGCCTCAGCCTTGACCAGGGCCGCCTCCAACGCATTGGATTTGATCAACTGGCTCACTTCGTCATAAACATCGGCAAATGCCGGTCCGCCAATGACGAAAAGAGACACCAAGACAACACGTCTAGCGATCAATAAGCAGCGCGCTGGGTACATGGAGATGTGGAGAGTGCCGTGGCGATTAGGCTCGATTTTGGTGGGAAACGAGGCACGTATACTGTACTAAGTGTAGCCGAGCGGTGCTGAGTGTTCGATGACACGGACAGTTTGCGGCTCGGTCAGTTGCCGCAGTGTCGAGCCCGTGATCCTGCTGCATTTTGAACCCCATATTTTTTGAGCATGGCCTTGCGTATTTTTAACTCGCTGTCGCGGCAGCTGGTGGAGTTCTCGCCCCTGGAGCCTGGGCACGTTCGCATGTATGTCTGTGGCATGACGGTTTACGACCTGTGCCATCTGGGTCACGCGCGTTCCATGGTGGCGTTTGATGTCGTGCAGCGTTGGCTCAAGGCCACGGGACTGCGCGTCACCTATGTTCGAAACATCACGGATATCGACGACAAAATCATTCGCAGGGCGCTAGACAACGCCGAGCCGATTCGCACCTTGACTGACCGTATGGTCAGGGCCCTGCATGAAGACGCGGATGCCCTCGGTATCGAGCGCCCTGACTTTGAGCCGCGTGCCACGGACTACGTGCCAGCGATGCTCACGCTGATTGCCAGTTTGCAGAACAAAGGCTTGGCTTACGCCAGTGCAGACGGTGACATGAATTTTTCGGTGCGCAAATTTGAAGGCTACGGAAAGTTGAGTGGCAAGTCGCTTGATGAGTTGCGCGCGGGCGAGCGCGTCGCCGCGGTCCAGACCAAGCAAGATCCGCTGGACTTTGTTTTATGGAAAGCCGCCAAGCCCAGCGAGCCCAAGGATGCTGTCTGGGACAGTGCTTTTGGCCCAGGCAGGCCCGGCTGGCATATTGAATGTTCCGCGATGTGCCAAGAACTGTTGGGGCAAAGCATTGACATTCATGGCGGTGGGGCTGATCTGCAGTTTCCCCATCATGAAAATGAGATCGCACAAAGCGAGGGTGCCAATGGACAGCCGCTGGCTCGGGTTTGGATGCACAACGGTTTTGTCACCCGCGACAACGAAAAAATGTCCAAGAGCCTGGGTAACTTTTTCACGATTCGCGAAATTCTTCAGCGCTATGACGCCGAGACACTTCGCTTTTTTATCGTCCGCTCTCATTACCGCAGCGCCTTGAATTACAGCGACGCACACTTGGATGATGCCCGGCAATCACTCAAGCGCCTGTACACCACGCTGGATGCTGTGGCCCCAGAGAACGTTAGCCTGAACTGGGAGGAGCCCCATTGCGCGCGCTTTCGTGCGGCGATGGACGAAGACTTCGGAACCCCTGAAGCGGTGGCGGTTTTGTTCGACCTGGCCTCGGAGGTCAACCGCACCAGGTCAGGTCAACTTTCGGGACTGCTCAAACAACTGGGTGCCTGCTTGGGCTTGTTGCAAGCGCAGCCGCAGATATTTTTGCGTGCTGGCGCAGCCTTGGGCGATGCGCAGATTGAGACGTTGATTGCGCAGCGTGCAGCCGCCAAGGCAGCGCGGGATTTCGCCAGCGCAGATCAGATTCGCAAGCAGCTTTTGGACAAGGGTGTTGTGCTGAAGGACTCGGCGCAAGGCACGACCTGGGAGGCGGTTAATTGATGCGCCTCGCGATTATTTTGGGGTGTGCACCATGAGCCCGACCGAAGCAGGGGCGACGATCGTGCGGCCTGGCTACTGGGAGGAGGCGTGTCGGCATCTGGCAAAAAAAGACCGGGTGATGAAGCGCCTGATTCCAAAGTTTGGCCCTGCTTGTCTGGAGAGCAGGGGTGACGCCTTCATGACGCTGGCGCGTAGCGTTGTGGGCCAGCAAATTTCCGTCAAGGCA
>JAURGS010000197.1 GCA_030833685.1 Rhodoferax sp.
GAGCACCAGGGCCTGAGCTTTTACACCTTGGGGCAGCGCCAAGGGCTGGGCATTGGCGGCTTGAAGGCCAAAGGCGCACAGCGTGGGGGCGGCGATCATGCGCCCTGGTTTGTGGCGCGAAAAGACTTGAAAACCAATACCTTGTGGGTGGTTCAAGGACATGACCACCCCTGGCTCTTGTCGCAGCGCTTGCTCGCTGATCAACTAAGCTGGGTCGCAGGTCACGCGCCTTCAAAGCATCAACTGGCGGCCAAAACGCGGTACCGCCAGCACGATGCCGCGTGTCTACTCCACGACATCAGTGAGGATCAGTTCACGCTTGATTTCGACCAAGCGCAATGGGCTGTGACACCTGGGCAGTCAGCAGTGCTTTACGACGGCGATGTATGCCTGGGCGGAGGCATCATCAGCGCCAGCACCCAGCCTTAACAAGTAGCCAAACGCCCAAGGGCTTAGCCCATGCGGGCCAGCAGGGTTTCAACCTCTTTGAGCACCTGCTCGGTGCTGCCTGAGGCGGCCTCAGCCTCACCTTGTGCAGCCAGGAGCTCTTGCTCCATAAAACACATGGTCATGCGCAAGTACGTGCTGTCCAGTGCTTTTCGCACAGCGGAGAACTGCTGGGCAATCTTCAGGCAACTCTCGCCATCTTCGATCATGCGCTGAACACCACGAATCTGCCCCTCGGCACGGCGCAGTCGATTGATCACGTCAGCGCGAGCAGCACCTTTTGAAAGGGATGTCATGCCGACTCCGGCACACCAAGTTTCTTCAGGATGTAGCCCATGGGGCAGACTTTGGTGAAGCCAAACTGAAACAGGTTGGCACCGACAAAGGCTGTAAAGGCCAAGAACCACTTGCTGATGAACAGCGGGCTACCCTCCACGCCCAGGGCCAGAGACACCATGATGAAAGAACCTGCAATCACCAAAATCATTCGTTGAATCGTCATGTCAAACCACCTTTCAAAAAAACTTTCAAGTCCATCATTGCTATCTTCGTTATCCAGAGCGCTCAGGTGCCGCTCCAATGCCAGGCTCACGCAGACGTGGCCGCCGGCACAAGCACCGGCACAGCGACCTTTTCGTCTCGTCGGTACAAGGCGTAATAAAGCACCGGAATCACCACAAGCGTTAGCATGGTTGACACCAGGATGCCAAATATAAGTGAGATCGCCAGACCGTTAAAAATCGGATCATCCAAAATAAAGAACGCCCCGATCATGGCAGCCAGACCAGTCAGCATGATGGGCTGAGCCCTGACAGCCGCAGACATCACCACCGCTTGCTTAAAAGCCATGCCCTCTTTAACTTGCAGCTCGATAAAGTCGACCAACAAGATTGAATTGCGCACGATGATGCCCGCCAACGCAATCATGCCAATCATGGAGGTGGCGGTAAATTGGGCATCCAGCATAGCGTGGCCAGGCATCACACCCACAATCGTCAGTGGAATCGGCGCCATGATCACCAAGGGAGTCAGATAACTTTTGAACTGCGCCACAACCAGCAGGTAAATCAAGACCAAGCCCACGGCGTAAGCTGCGCCCATATCGCGGAAAGTCTCATACGTCACCTGCCACTCGCCGTCCCATTTGATGGCGTATTGCTGTAGAGCCTGTGCAGGTTGCGTGATCCAGTACTCACCCAGCGCACCCCGATCCGTCAGGGCCGCAGACTGAAGATTGCGCCGGATGTCGAACAAACCATACAAGGGTGAGTCCAGCTTGCCCGCCATGTCGCCAAAGACATAGCTCACCGCTTGCAGGTCTTTGGTGAAGAGTGGCTTATCGATCACACCTCGCTCGACCTTGACCAACTCAGACAAAGGCACCATTTGCCCGTTAGCTGCCTTTAGCGGCAAAGCCAGCACGGCATCCAGCCCGGTCTGGCTGCTCAATGGCAGTTGCATGCGCACAGGAATGGGGTACTTGCTTTGCACATCGTGCAAGTACGCGGTATCGACGCCGGACAGGGCCATAGCAGCGGCCTGCGCCACAGCTGCCACCGGAATCCCGAGCGACTCGGCGCGCTGACGGCGTACCCGCAGATAAGCTTTCGGTGCGTCAACCTCGAGCGTGCTGTTCACACCCACAATATCGGCGGTCTGGGAAAAAGTCTGCATCAATTTTTTTGCCACCGCCTGGCGGCCAGCCTCATCGGGCCCGTACACCTCTGCCACCAGCGGTGACATCACGGGCGGCCCTGGCGGCACCTCCACCACGCTGACGCGCGCCCCGTGCTTTTGGCCAATCTGCTCCAGGGCTGGCCGCAAGCGTTGTGCGATCGCATGGCTCTTGTCATGGCGTTGGTGTTTGTCCACCAGGTTGACCTGCAAATCCCCCTGATGAGGATCCGAGCGGAGGTAATACTGGCGCACCAACCCATTGAAGGTAATGGGCGATGCGGTACCCGCGTAGGCTTGCACGTCTCGCACTTCGGGCTGTTGTGACAACACTGTGCCCAGGTCGGCCAAGGTCGCGGCGGTATCCTCCAGCGGCGTGCCAGCCGGCATCTCCACCAAAACCTGGAACTCGCTCTTGTTGTCAAAGGGCAGCATCTTGAGCACCACCAACCCCGTGACCGGCAGCAGCACCGACAAAGCTAGGGCGGCCAAAATGCCCGCTAACAGCAGCCAACGTTTTCTGGCGCTGTCGAGAAATGGCACCAGCACCGCAGCAAAGAAGCGCTGCAGCCGGCTCTCGCCCGCGGTACCGCTTGGCGCATGATTGCCTTGCCCTGTGTGCGGCTGCATAAGCTTGAGAGCCAGCCAGGGGGTGATGGTGAATGCAATGGCCAGAGAAATCGCCATGCCAAGGCTGGCGTTGATCGGAATTGGGCTCATGTACGGCCCCATCAGACCAGACACAAACGCCATGGGCAACAAGGCCGCGATCACGGTGAATGTGGCCAAGATGGTGGGGCCACCGACTTCGTCCACCGCACCGGGAATGATTTCGCGCAAACTCGCGTTCGGATACAGCTGTTGATGGCGATGAATGTTTTCAACCACCACAATCGCGTCATCAACCAAGATACCAATCGAGAAAATCAAGGCAAACAGCGAAACCCGGTTCAGCGTAAAGCCCCAGGCCCAGGAGGCAAACAGTGTGGCCGCCAGCGTCAGGATCACCGCCACCCCAACGATGACCGCTTCTCTTCGACCCAGGGCGAACCCCACCAGCAAAATCACCGATCCTGTGGCAAACCCCAGTTTTTGGATCAGCTTGTTGGCTTTTTCAGCAGCGGTAACGCCGTAATCCCGTGTGGTGGTGACTTCAATTTCCTGCGGAATCAGGACGTTGCGCAGTTGGTTCACCCGCTCAAGCACGGCCTGCGACACGTCAACCGCATTGCTTCCTGGCTTTTTGCTCACCTGCATGGTCAGCGCGGGATACACGCCGGCCACTCTGGCGCCCTTTTTGTCCAGTGCACCGGCCTGCGCCTGGCCTGGCGTGTACCAGACGTATTGCTGCGGCAGCTGAGCGCCTTCCTCAATACGCGCGACCTCGCGCAAATAAACGGGTAGGCCCTTGCTCATACCCACCACCAAATCGCCCACGTCCTGCGCCGAGCGAAGAAATTCGCCCGTCTCAACCTGGACCATCTCGGCGCCTGCGCTGCCCTGGCGCAAGACCGTGCCCGAAGGCATGCTGACATTGGCTGCGCCCAGTGACGCCTTCAAGCCAATCAGGTCTACCCCACGATCGCGCAGACGCGCCGGGTCCAGCCAGACCATGACGGCGCGGCGAGGCCCGCCGATGGTCTGCACCTCTCGGGTTCCAGGCACACGCTTGATTTCAGCCTCCATGGTGTGCGCTACCCGCTCCAATTCAGAAGCGGACATGCCCTTAGGGCTCCACAGCGTGACGGCGACCACCGGCACATCGTCAATACCCTTGGGCTTGACGATGGGCGTAAGCGTGCCCAGGTCCCGCGGTAGCCAGTTCTGGTTCGCATTCAGAACGTCATACAAGCGCACCAAGGCTTCCGTGCGCGGCACCCCTACCTTGAATTGCACCGTAACGATCGCAACACCTGGGCGCGCCACCGAGTAGGTGTGTTCGATGCCGGCAATCTGGCTGAGCACCTGCTCTGCCGGGCGCGCCACCATGGCTTGCACGTCCTCGCTGCTGGCCCCGGGAAACGGGATCAGCACATTGGCCATGGTCACATTGATCTGTGGCTCTTCCTCGCGCGGCGTCACCAAGACTGCAAAAAGGCCCAGCAGCAAAGCCACCAAGGCCAGCAGCGGCGTAATCGCGTTGAGTTTGAAGGTCTGGGCCAGGCGGCCAGAAATACCCATTGGTTTGTCTGTGCTCATGACGCGCTCACTTTGCAACCGTTTGGGGCTTGGCGCCAAAGAGGCCGGCACGCACCGGGTCCACGGCAACCAACTCGCCTTCTTTCAAACCGCTCAAAACCTCTTTGCCATACTCGCCATGCAATTTGCCAAGGCGCACCGCGCGAAGGGCAAAACCCTGATCCGACGCAACGTACAAAGCAGTGAGTTCACCTCGGCGCAACACGGCAGAGGCGGGGATCAACAAA
>JAURGS010000198.1 GCA_030833685.1 Rhodoferax sp.
AGCAAGGGGTTCCCTAATCTGGCAGACGGCGACTGGTTGTGGGGTGGTGAGCCGGCCAATATCAAGCAGACCTTGGTCAACGGGCGCATCGGCAACATGCCCGCCATGGCTGCTGCCGTCGGTTCAGCTGACGATTTGAAAAATGTTGCCCAGTATGTTTTGAAGTTGTCGGGTAGTCCCCATGACACCGTACGTGCAGCCCTGGGGAAAGAAAAATTCATTGCCTGTGCGGCGTGTCACGGACCTGAGGGAAAGGGAATGGTCGCTGTCGGGTCAGCAAACCTCACAGACGACATTTGGTTGCATGGCTATGGTGAAAAAGCGATTCTCGAAATAATCAACCAGGGTAAACAAAACCTGATGCCAGCCTGGCAGGATAAGCTCAGCGAAGGCCAAATCCACATCCTGACGGCTTATGTATGGGGCCTGTCCAACAAGTGATGAACCGATTTGAGACCCCGATGTGTGCCGGCCCCAACAAGGATTACCAACATGCCAGCTGATGAATCCGCAACGAGTGCCAATGTTTCTATGCCCTGGTGGCGTTATGGCCATGTTTGGCTTGTGATTGCCGGGCCTGTTCTGGTGGTGATTGCTGGCTTTTGGACACTGCGCTTGGCGATCACCCACCCTGATGAGCTCGTCACTGAAAGCCGCGTCCAAACTCTGGCAAAGCCAGATCCACAGGGTCGGCTAATGCAAGACAGCGGTCAGGCGCCGGCCATGAAAGCACGCAACCATGCGCAAACAGCGCGTGTGCCTGTTCGCTAAGCGGGACTAGCAATATTTCTAGGTGGGGTGGACGATGGCCTGCAGGGCCCGCGTATCCAAAATGCGCACATGCCGCTGGTGAACCTCGATCACACCATCGCTCACAAATTTTGAAAATGTGCGGCTGATGGTCTCCAACTTGAGCCCAAGGTAACTTCCAATTTCTTCTCGCGTCATGCGCAGAATCAGCTCAGAGCTGGAAAACCCACGGACTTGCAATCGCTCTGTCAGGTTGAGCAAGAAAGCAGCGAGCCGCTCTTCTGCGCGCATGCTGCCAAGCAAGAGCATCACACCGTTCTCACGCACAATTTCGCGGCTCATGATCTGATGCACATGACGTTGCAGGGTGCGAACCTCAAGCGACAGCTTTTCGATTTGCTCAAAGGGAAGGATGCAGATTTCTGCGTCTTCCAGCGCGATTGCGTCGCACGTGTGCTGACTGTTCACGATGCCATCAAGACCCATGATCTCGCCAGCCATTTGAAAACCGGTGACTTGGTCTCGGCCGTCTTCAGAGGTCACGCAGGTTTTGAAAAAGCCTGTTCGCACCGCGTACAGGTTGGAAAAGCGTTCACCGGTCCTGAAAGCCGCCTCGCCGCGTTTGACACTCCGACGGGAGGCCACCATCTCCTCAATGCGGTCCATTTCATTGGGCTCTAGGCCCGCTGGCATGCACAAATCGCGCATCTTGCAGCCGGAGCAAGTGATGGTTGGTACCTCATGCCTCATGTGTTGACTAACCTTCCCTTTACACTTTTCTTGATCTGGGACAATTATGGATCTTTTCTGCGCTGCGGTTTTTTCGGGGTTTTTGGGCTATCCCGGGCGCGAGCCTCAGCCGCCGGGTGTACGCCCGGGTAATGTTTAGCCAAGAGCAGGGGATTGGTAAGATTTGGCGCTTGCAAATGACACCGTCAGGGCAAACTGCCCTAGTGCTGCCAATTTAGACGGCGCGTCAATGGCCCAATACCAAAAATCATGCCTGTAATTTCACCCTGGCGTCTGTGCGTGGCGCCGATGATGGATTGGACCGACCGGCATTGTCGTTACTTCCATCGTTTGCTCACGCGTCGGGCCTTGCTGTACACCGAGATGGTCACCACTGGGGCGCTGCTCCACGGTGACGTGCCACGGCACCTGCAGCACAGTGCGCAAGAGCACCCACTGGCCTTGCAACTTGGTGGTAGCGACCCTGCAGACTTGGCCGCCAGTGCTCGCTTGGGTGCGCAGTGGGGCTACCAGGAGATCAACCTCAACTGCGGATGCCCTAGCGAGAGGGTTCAAAGAGGCGCCTTCGGTGTGTGTCTGATGGCAGAGCCTAACTTGGTAGCTGACTGCGTGCGGGCTATGGTGCAGTCATGTGAACTGCCCGTCACCGTCAAGCACCGGATTGGCATCGACCATCACGAGAGTTACGGCTTTGTATGCGACTTTGTGGGGGCTGTAGCTCAGGCAGGGTGCCGAACATTCATCGTGCATGCCCGCAATGCCTGGCTCAAAGGTTTAAGCCCAAAAGAAAACAGGGAAGTTCCCCCTCTGCGCTACGAGGTGGTTTTTCGTCTTAAGCGCGATTTTCCTGACCTGACCATTGTGCTCAACGGCGGCCTGAGCGACAGCGACAAGGTCCACGCCGCACTGGGCCAAGTTGACGGTGTGATGGTGGGACGCGAGGCTTACCACAACCCCTACTGGTTGGCGCAGTGGGATGCCGATTTTTTTGGGCACGTTGCGGACCAGTCGCTAACCCGCGACGAGGTGGAAGAACAAATGGTGGACTACATGGCGCAACAGTTCGTGCAGCATCAAACGCCCTGGTATGCGATCGCTCGGCATATGCTGGGTCTGCGCCATGGGCAACCCGGCGCACGCCATTGGCGGCGGGTCTGGAGCGATCACACACTCAAGCACGAACCACCCCAACGGGTTATGCAAATCGCCAGAGAGACCTTATGACACTCAAAAAAATCCATCATGTGGCGATCATCTGCTCGGACTATGCGCGCTCCAAGCGTTTTTACACCGAGGTGCTTGGCCTGCGCGTGCTGGCTGAAAATTACCGTGCTGCGCGTGACTCTTACAAGCTGGATCTGGCTTTGCCCGATGGCGGACAGGTCGAACTGTTTTCCTTTTCCAAGGCACCACCCAGGCCGTCCTACCCGGAAGCCCAAGGCTTGCGTCATCTGGCGTTTGAAGTGGACGATGTGCACGCCTGGGTCGAGAGGCTTAACGGCCTGGGCGTTGCGGTTGAGCCGGTGCGCTTGGACGAATACACCGACCGGCGCTTTGTTTTTTTTGCCGACCCGGACTCCCTGCCCATTGAGCTGTACGAGTCCAAGCGGGCGGCGCCCTGAGCACATGCGCAGGCTCTAAGCGCTTACCCCGCTCGCGGTATCATCCTGCCTGAACCCTAAACAGTCCGGCCTGTGCGCTGGGCATGTGGGTTTCTCAAGCCAAATTTCTGCTCAGAAGAAGTGCGCCTCAATTCCATCAAACTGTCCGGATTCAAGTCGTTTTCCGATCCGACCAATTTCGTGCTGCCCGGGCAACTGGTGGGGGTGGTCGGCCCCAACGGCTGCGGCAAGTCCAACATCATGGACGCGGTGCGCTGGGTGCTGGGCGAAAGCCGCGCCAGCGAACTGCGCGGCGAGTCCATGCAGGACGTGATCTTCAACGGCACCAACACCCGCAAGGCGGCCAGTCGCTCCAGCGTGGAGCTGGTGTTTGACAATGAAGACCATCGCGCCGGAGGCCAGTGGGCCCAATTTGCAGAAATTGCTGTCAAAAGGGTACTAACCCGTGATGGCAACAGCAGCTACTACATCAATAACCAGCTGGTGCGTCGGCGTGATGTTCAAGACGTATTTTTGGGCACAGGCTTGGGCCCGCGCGCCTACGCGATCATCGGCCAGGGCACGATCAGTCGAATCATTGAGAGCAAACCCGAAGAGCTGCGCCTTTTTCTGGAAGAGGCTGCTGGCGTATCCAAATACAAAGAGCGCCGGCGCGAGACTGAAAACCGTCTGAGCGACACCCGCGACAACCTGACCCGGGTCGAAGACATCCTGCGCGAACTCAACAGTAATCTGGAGAAGTTGGAAAAGCAGGCCGAGGTGGCGCAGCGCTACCACGAGCTGAGCCGCCAAGCCAGCCTCAAGCAACACCAGCTTTGGTACTTGAAGCGAGCCGATGCGCATCGCGAGCAGGAGCAGGTGCGCGCCCAAGCCCAGGAGGCGGTCAACGCGCTTGAGGCCCGCCTGGCAGACTTGCGTCAGGTTGAAGCGGAGTTAGAGGCAGTTCGCCAAGCGCACTACAGCTCTGGCGAAGAGGTCAACAAAGCGCAGGGCCAGTTGTATGAAGCCAGTGCCGAAGTCGGACGGCTTGAGGCTGAAATCCGCTTCGTGGTCGAGGGACGCCAGCGCGTAAACCAGCGGCTTCAAGCCCTGGCTGAGCAAAAGATCCAGTGGCAAACCCGCTCGCAACAGGCCCAAAGCGAAATTGAAGATTTGATTGGTCGCGAACAGGATGGCGGCCAAGCCTCTGGTGTCTTGCAAACCCAGCTTGACAGTCTGGGGCTGGAGTTTCCAGCGCTTGAGGAGAGGTCCAAGGTAGCGCAGCGCCAAGCCCAGGAGCAGCGCGACCGAGTGGCATTGGTTCAGCAGCAGATCAGTGTGCTAGCCGCCGAGCAGCGCGGCATGGACGAACAGGCCAGGCAACTTGAGGTGCGCCGTGAGCGCTTGCTGCAAGACAAGAACAGCCAGATAA
>JAURGS010000199.1 GCA_030833685.1 Rhodoferax sp.
AAGGCCAAGACCGGCATCCGTTTTCGGGTTGACGGCACCCTGCTGCCCTATATCGAGGTGCCCGCCAATTTCCGCCAGGCGCTGGTGACCCGGCTCAAGATCATGTGCGACCTCGATATTGCCGAGCGGCGCAAACCGCAGGATGGCAAGATCAAGTTCAAGAAATTTGGCCCGCTCGACATCGAGCTGCGTGTGGCCACCATCCCCTCTGCCGGTGGGGTGGAAGATGTGGTGATGCGGATATTGGCTGGTGGAGAGCCCATTCCCCTGGAAAACCTGGGCCTGTCGCCCAACAACCGCAAGCGCCTGGACTCGGTGATTTCCAAGCCCTATGGTCTGTTTTATGTGTGCGGCCCCACCGGATCAGGCAAGACCACCACCCTGCACTCGATCCTGAAGATTCTCAACACCTCCGAGAGCAAGATCTGGACCGCCGAAGACCCGGTGGAGATCACCCAGCGCGGGCTGCGCCAGGTGCAGATCAACCGCAAGGCGGGCATCGACTTTGCCATGCTGATGCGTGCCTTCTTGCGCGCCGACCCCGACATCATCATGGTCGGCGAGATGCGCGACAAGGACACGACCTCGATCGGCATCGAGGCCTCGCTCACCGGCCACCTCGTGTTCGCGACCCTGCACACGAACTCGGCGCCGGAGTCGATCATCCGCCTGCTCGACATGGGCATGGACCCCTTTAATTTCTCTGACGCCCTGCTGGGCATTCTGGCGCAGCGCCTGGCCAAGAAACTGTGTGGGGAGTGCAAGGAGGGGTACTTTCCGGATGATGCCGAAACCCACGCCTTTGTGGAGGAGTATGTGGAGGAGCTGCGCAACACCCAGGCCTGGCAGCTGGATAAGGATGGCGAAAACAAAAAGCTCATGGCCAGTTGGCTGCTGGAGTCTGAAGACGGCGGCCGTCTGCGCTTTTACCGTGCGGTCGGGTGCGACAAATGCAACCAGTCGGGCTACAAGGGCCGGCTTGGCCTGCATGAGCTATTGGTGGCCAATGATCAGATCAAAAAACTGGTGCAAGAACGCGCCCGTGTATCCGAGATCTTTGCCGCAGCGGTGGAAAGCGGCATGCGCACCCTCAAGATGGACGGCATGGAAAAAGTCCTGCTGGGCCTGACTGACCTCAGGCAGGTGCGGGCGGTGTGCATCAAGTGAGATCGCTTGAGACCCATACACGAATCCAATAAACCAAATATATAAATTTGGCTCAGCCAGCCGCCTCACCACTTGCTACGCGCCTTCACGCAACCCAATTTCTTAGCAAAGGCTGTAAAAATTGATGAAAATCAACTTATCGTTGGATGTGCCCTTGGCGCAACCCCCTGCTTGGGATACAAACACCTTGTGACTAGGCCATCGATCTTCAAACCTCGGTCAAACTATTTTTCAACCCGGAGGAATTTTTTATGAAACGAGCTCTGCAACAAGGCTTTACCTTGATCGAACTGATGATCGTGGTGGCCATCATCGGCATTCTGGCGGCGGTGGCGCTGCCAGCTTATCAAAGCTACACCGTGCGCGCTAAGGCTTCGGAGGTTATTCTCGCCGCCTCGGGTTGCCGCACCTCTATCTCAGAGGTCTATCAATCAATGTCGAGCACGTCCGGCCCGGGCGCGAACAATTGGGGCTGTGAGTCGGCATCGTCAACTTCAAAATATGTTGCGTCAATTACTACTGACACCAATGGTGTAATCACAGTTACATCTCAAAACCTAGGCAGCGGTGTCACTGGCGCTATCACTTTGACGCCCAATGTCAGCGCAGGTAATCCCATGACTGTTGCTAATGATTATGGCAAACCAGTGTTCGAGTGGGTCTGCCGTACGGCGGCGAGCGGCGGTATCGACAACAAGTATCTCCCTGGTTCTTGTAAGTAAACCTCAGAATCAACTGTCCAACTGACTGCAGGGCGCTCCATGAGCGCCCTTTTTTCATCGCTTAGCTGCAAGTCACCATGTGGATCCTTCTCGGCGCTGTTCTTCTGAGTTTGAGTTTTTTGATGCCCGGGCACTACCCGCCTTGGGTCTCATTTCAATCCCAATGGTTGGCGGCGGCGGGGGCGGCCTGTTTTGCGCTGGAAGCTTGCCGCCTGACCAGGCGCGGTGGAGGTTTGGTGCTCCGCAGCCTACCGGTCCTTTTTGGCCTGATCTCGCTCGTCCCTTTGGCACAGCATGTCGGAGGCCTTGTTGTCTTTCACTCAGATGCGCTGTTGGCCTCGGCCTACTTGCTGGCATTTTCCATGGCGATTGTTAGCGGTCGTCGCCTGGCTGCAGAGCCATCAGTTAAGTTTATCGGCGCCTTGATGGGTGCGTTGCTGGTTGCTGCGATCACCTCGGTCGGCATCGCGCTGGCGCAGTGGCAAGATGTGATCCACAGTGCGTTTGTCGTGGACTTGCCCGCGGGTGGGCGCCTGTATGCCAACCTCGCGCAGCCCAACCATCTGGCGACATTGCTGGCCCTGGGCATCGTGGCGGCTGTGCATGTACATTCTCGCGGGTGTATCCGCGGAGCCAGCACCGCATTGGTAATTGCCTACCTCGGCTGGGGACTGGTCATGACCCAGTCGCGAACGGGTTGGTTGATGGCAGCCTTGCTGGGACTTTGGGCGCTGCGTTGCGGCACTGCGCTTCGCTTGACCAAACCGGCGGTACTGGCTGCGATGGCGTTGTTTGTCCTCGGCGTGCTGCTGTGGAATCCGATCAACGACGCGATATTCTTTGGCTCGCCACAGGCCCCATTGCACACACGACTGCAAAAGGATGTTCGTTGGCATCTCTGGGTCATGATGTGGGATGCGGCTTGGCAACGCCCATGGTTAGGGTGGGGCTGGCAGCAAGTGGCGCTGGCCCAGCAGAGCGTGGCAATCGACCACCCGCCCAGTGGCTTGTGGTTGTCGCAAAGCCATAACATCATCCTCGATCTGTTGATCTATAACGGGGTACTGGTGGGTGGGCTGGTCGTTGTTTGTGTGGCGGTCTGGGCCTGGAATCGGGTTAGATGGCAACACAGCTCACAGTCTTGGATCGCGCTGGCAGGGATTGGATGTCTGATGACGCATGCCTTGCTCGAATATCCACTGGACTACACCTATTTCCTTCTCCCTCTCGGGTTCCTAATCGGTATCGCCGATGCTGAGTCAAAAGCCACTTCTGCCGCCGACGGCAGTGCAGTTGCGCGTATCTACTCAGCGGTGCTGGCCCTTTTGTTGGCTATGCTGGTGTGGATCGGCTTGGAATATGTGTGGATAGAGCAAGCTTTAAGGACGCAACGCTTTGTAATGATGAACATTGGCCTGAGTAAAGTCCCCGAGTCGCCTGTGCCGGAGGTCTGGCTACTTGATCAGCCGCGCGAAGTACACCGTTTCTGGCGAACGCCGGCCCGCTCGGGTTTGCCCCCCTCTGAGCTGCGCTGGATGCGTGATGTGGTGACACGCGAACCACGACCGGCAGCTATGTTGCGTTACGCTCTTGCCGCCGGTTTAAACAGTGAAGCGGAGCAGGCTTCGTTGATGCTGCAACGGCTTTGCGATATCCATTCTCCATTACATTGCGATGAAGCGAGAGCGGCATGGCGTGAGGCGCAAGCCCATAACCCAGAGTTGCTGGGTATTTACTTCCCGGGGCTCTCCGTGACGATTCGCTGAGCCATGTGCTCATGTGCCTGCGTATGTAACAGTCGATCAAGCTGCCCAATGTGCGAAAAAACCTCTTGCTGGCTTAGCCAGAGTAACCTTCAGCGAGATCGTCGATCTTATTTATTTAGTGGCATTCGTGTTACTTCGCTAATTCAAAAATGGCGGCTTCAAGCAAATGGATGGTTTTGTCCAAATCTAAGGGTTTTCACTATTAAAGCGGTGGGCCTCATTCAGATACCCTCAGGGGGAAGCGTCATCTAGCCACCACAAAATTGCCTTGCCGATCTTCGGGTCAATTAGATGGGCCGGTATGGCGGCATGGCAGCAATGGCAGACTTGATGGAAATGCACCCCCTCCGGAGACCCCACATGCAAACTCGTCGCGAGACACTCAAGCAAAGCGCTGTAGTCGCTGGCCTGCTGGCTGGCACTGGCCTATTTCCCGAGCAGGCTGCGGCCTACGAAACCGCTGCCTTCTCCGCCAAAAGCGCGGCCGATGTGGCCAAAGCCCTGGGCGCATCAGCCCCGGTGGAGAGCAAAGACGTCACCATCGGCGGCCCCGATATTGCTGAAAACGGTGCGGTGGTGCCCCTGACAGCCTCCACCACCCTGGCTGGCGTCAAGCGTGTGCTGGTGCTGGTGGAGAAAAACCCCGCTGTCATGGTGGCCCTGTTCAACGTCAGCCCCAGCGTGGAGGCCAACTTTGCGGTGCGCGCCAAGATGGGCCAATCGTCTGATGTGTACGCAGTGGCCATCACCAACGACAACAAGGCCTTCTTTGCCAAGAAGGAAGTCAAAGTCACCCTGGGTGGCTGCGGCGGCTAAGACCGAGCAGATCAAAACCCACAGCAAACCCAACAGATTTAGCGATTTA
>JAURGS010000019.1 GCA_030833685.1 Rhodoferax sp.
GTGGCCAGCCCCTTTGACCTCGTAGTGTTGCTTGCGCTTGACATCGACACCGGTACACAAATCATGCACCGCCTCGGTTTGGCCAGATCCGGAAATGTCATCGAACTCGCCTTCGATCGACAGCAGGGCGGTGTCTTGAATGTCTTGAGGGCGCACTCGCTCAAGCTTGCCAGCCGGGCTGCGAACGTCCCAGCTGTGGTTAACCAGAGCAAAGTCTTGAAAAACCACACGAATGGTTTCCAGATAAAACGCAGCGTCCATGTCGAGTACAGCGTTGTACTCGTCGTAGAAACGGCGGTGTGCTTCAGCGCTGGCGTCGTCGCCGCGGATCAGGTCTTTGAAATAGTCGTAATGGCTGCGCAGGTGATTGCCGGGGTTCATCACGACAAAGCCAGTGTGCTGCAGGAAGCCTGGGTACACCTTGCGCCCTGCGCCTGGGAAACGGGTTGGTACCCGGTAGATGACATTGTTTTCAAACCATTCCGGGCTTTTATTCATAGCCAGGTTGTTCACCCGCGTAGGTGAGCGCTGCGCGTCGATAGGTCCGCCCATCATCACCATACTGAGTGGGGTTTTTTGACCGCGGGAAGCCATCAGGGAAACGGCAGCGAGCACCGGAACCGTGGGCTGGCACACGCTCATCACATGGCAGTTGCCGTAGAGCTGCTGCACATGGGTGATGAACTCTTGCACGTAATTAACGTAATCACTGAGATCGAATTCGCCCTGATCAACGGGGACCAGCCGCGCATTGATCCATTCGGTGATGTACACCTTGTGGTCCTTGAGCATGGTTTGCACCGTGTCGCGCAACAGGGTTGCGTAGTGCCCTGAAAGAGGCGCGACGATCAGCACAGCGGGCTGGTCTTTGAGCTGACTGAGGGTTTGGGGGCTATCGGTAAAGCGCTTGAAGCGGCGCAGCTGACAAAACGGCTTGTCTATTTCGACTCGCTCGTGGATCGCGACTTCAACACCATCCACATCCACCGTGCGGATGCCAAACTCAGGCTTCTCGTAATCCTTGCCAAGCCGATGCAGCAAGTCATAAGCCGCTGAAATTCGCTGTGACAAGGGGTGTTGTCCAACGACGGACAGGGGGTTGGCGAAGAGCTTGGCCGCGGATTGAGCCAGGTCGGTAAACGGCTCAATCAGGGAGCGCTGCGTTTCGTAGATGTTGTAGAGCACGGGACTGCTTTCGCCTGGTTATGTTGCAGTGCAATATTAACTCAAACAGCCTCAGCTGCGCGCTGAGCGCGCGGTTTGGCCTGACAAATTCATCGCTAACGCCGGTGCTGGCTTACATCACCTTGGCAATAGCCTGGCAAACATGAGCAATATTGCCCGAATTCAAGGCTGCTACACACATGCGACCCGTGTCCGTGCCGTAAACCCCAAATTCGTTTCTCAGCCGCACCATTTGCTCTTTGGTCAGGCCAGAGTAGCTGAACATACCAATTTGGGTGGTGATGAAACTCATGTCTTGCTTGACGCCGGCCGCGCGCAGCCCGTCGACCAGCTTTTGACGCATCTCTTTGATGCGAGTGCGCATTTCACCGAGTTCCTGCTCCCAAAGTGCGCGCAGCTGCGGGTTGCCCAGAACGCCAGCCACAATTGCGCCGCCGTGGGTGGGTGGGTTGCTGTAGTTGGTGCGAATCACGATCTTGAGCTGACTGAGCACGCGGGTGGCTTCTTCCTTGTCTTTGCACAGCACACTCAAGGCGCCAACACGCTCGCCGTAGAGGCTAAAGCTCTTGGAAAATGATGTCGAGATGAAAAAATCAAGCCCAGAGCTGACAAACTTTTGCACCACAGCCCCGTCTTCTTGGATGCCGTAGCCAAAGCCCTGGTAGGCCATGTCCAGAAACGGGACCAAGCGCGCTTGCCCAACGGTTTTGATGACAGCGTCCCATTGCTGCGCCGACAGGTCATAGCCGGTTGGGTTGTGGCAGCAGGCATGCAACAGAACAATCGTGCCGGGCTTGGCTGCGGCCAGGTCGGCCAGCATGCCTTCGAAGTCCAGGCCACGGGTTTCGGCGTTGTAATAACGGTAGGTTCCCACATCGAAGCCCGCACCAGAAAAGAGTGCGCGGTGGTTTTCCCAGCTGGGGTCAGAAATCAAGACTTGGGCGCTGGGGTTGAGGCGCTTGAGGAAGTCAGCCCCGACCTTCAGCCCGCCAGTGCCACCGATGGCCTGGATGGTTGCTATGCGGCCCGAGCGTACTGGCTCGCTGTCAGCGCCAAACACCAGGTTTTTGACCGCAGCGTCGTAAGCGGCGATGCCGTCGATTGGTAGGTAGCCGCGGGCAGTTGGCTTGTCCATCATGGTTTTTTCATAGGCCTGCACGCATTGCAGCAGCGGCAATTTGCCCTGGTCATTGAAGTAAACGCCCACGCCCAGGTTGACTTTTTTGGGGTTGGTGTCAGCGTTGAATTGTTCATTCAGGCCCAGAATCGGGTCGCGGGGGGCCATTTCAACCGCAGAAAACAAAGACATGGGGTATTCCGGTGGATGCAAAGCCTCGGATTTTATCGTCGCAGGCGCTCTGCAAGGGCCTGACTAGACGCTTTAGTGTTGGGTGCGGGCGGCTAAGATGAGGGGTTTCATTCTGCCCAAGCAAGCCCTGATGTCCCCTCCATCTGTTCCGTCCGTTCAGCAAGGCCCAACGCTCGTCTTGCCCGAGACCGCATCGTCGGCGCAAGAGGGCACCTTCGTGCGTTTTGAGGGCTCGCCATTCGAGCTGTTTCAGCCTTATGCGCCTGCCGGGGACCAGCCTGCTGCCATCGATCAGCTGGTCGATGGCGTTGAGAACGGTGAGGTATTTCAAACCCTGCTGGGTGTGACTGGGTCGGGCAAGACTTTCACGATGGCCAATGTGATTGCGCGCTTGGGGCGGCCGGCAATTGTGTTTGCACCCAACAAAACATTGGCCGCCCAGCTCTACAGCGAATTTCGTGAATTCTTTCCAAAGAATGCGGTGGAGTACTTTGTCAGTTACTACGACTACTACCAGCCTGAAGCTTACGTGCCGCAGCGCGACTTGTTCATTGAGAAGGACTCGGCGATCAATGAGCATATTGAGCAGATGCGGCTGAGTTGCACCAAAAGCGTGTTGGAGCGGCGTGATGTGGTGATCGTGGCCACGGTCTCGGCGATTTACGGCATCGGGCAGCCAGAGGCGTATCACAAGATGGTTATGACCCTGCGAACCGGCGACAAGCTGGGCCAACGCGACATGATCAGCCAACTTGTGCGCATGCAATACCAACGCAACGATGTGGAGTTCACCCGGGGTCAGTTCAGAGTCCGTGGCGATACGGTTGACATTTTTCCGGCTGAACATTCTGAGATGGCTATCCGGGTGGAGCTGTTTGATGACGACATTGAGAGCTTGCAGCTGTTTGACCCCTTAACCGGGCGCGTGCGACAAAAGATTCCGCGCTTCACCGTGTACCCCAGCAGCCACTATGTGACGCCCCGTGAACAGGTACTTCAGGCGGTCGAAGCAATCAAACTGGAATTGGCCGAGCGCATTGCGTTTTTTGTATCTGAGGGCAAGCTGGTTGAGGCGCAGCGCATTGAGCAGCGCACGCGGTTTGACCTGGAAATGCTCAGTGAAGTTGGGCATTGCAAGGGTATTGAAAACTACAGCCGTCACTTGAGTGGAGCAGCTCCTGGGGAGCCGCCTGCAACGTTGACCGACTATCTGCCCAAGGACGCGCTGATGTTTCTAGACGAATCGCATGTTCTCATCGGGCAGTTCTCAGGCATGTACAACGGCGACCGCTCGCGCAAGACGACACTGGTGGAGTACGGTTTTCGCCTGCCCAGCGCACTGGATAACCGGCCTTTGCGTTTCGAGGAGTTCGAAGCGCGTATGCGCCAGTCGATCATGGTCTCGGCCACACCCGGCGCATGGGAGCACGAACATGCAGGCCAGACTGTTGAGCAACTCGTGCGCCCAACTGGTCTGGTGGACCCAGAGGTGGAGGTCCGCCCAGCCAGTTCGCAAGTTGACGACGTGCTGCAAGAGATTCGCACGCGGGTTGATCGTCAACAGCGCGTGCTAATCACCACATTGACCAAACGCATGGCCGAGCAGCTGACTGACTATTTGGCGGACAACGGGGTCAGAGTGCGCTATCTGCACAGCGACATCGATACGGTGGAGCGGGTCGAGATCATCCGCGACTTGCGCTTAGGGGCGTTTGATGTGCTGGTTGGCATTAACTTGCTGCGCGAGGGCCTGGACATACCCGAGGTATCGCTGGTGGCGATTCTGGACGCCGATAAAGAAGGCTTTTTGCGCTCAGAGCGCTCGTTGATCCAGACCATCGGGCGCGCGGCCCGAAATCTGGAAGGGCGTGCCATCCTGTATGCCGACAAGGTGACTGATTCCATGCGCCGCGCCATCGACGAGACCGAGCGGCGGCGTAAGCGTCAGGTGGCCCACAACCTTCGGCTGGGCATTACGCCTCGCACCATCGTGAAACAGGTTCGCGATTTGATTGACGGCGTCTACAGTGAGAAAGCGGGCAAAGAGGCCGAGAAACTCGAGCAGGATGCCATGGTTCGGGCGCAGGTAGAGGATATGAGTGAAAAAGAGGTGGGCAGGGAAATCAAGCGCCTTGAGAGACTCATGATGGAGCATGCCCGTAATCTGGAGTTTGAAAAAGCGGCTCGCGTGCGCGATCAGCTCGCGATACTCAAGGCGCGTGCCTTTGGCGCGCCGGGTACTGACAACCTGGTGGCCTGAATTCCCCTCCTGTGCGTCAAAACTGTTTATCCGACTAATTCACTGGGTTTTTGATATACTTGAGCTTATCAGTCGGGTTTTAAGCCGGCTGTGTCCATGCCAACGTCAGGAGGAAAGCGATGCGACTCACTACGAAAGGCCGGTTTGCGGTGACAGCCATGATTGATCTTGGGCTGCGCCAGTCGGCAGGGCCGGTGACCTTGTCCGCCATCAGCCAGCGCCAGCAGATTTCGCTGTCTTACCTGGAACAATTGTTTGGCAAACTGCGGCGAAAGGGTCTGGTTGAGTCGACCCGCGGCCCCGGTGGCGGCTACATGCTGTCGCGTGCCCCACAAGACATTTCGGTGGCAGAGATCATCACCTCGGTTGACGAGCCGATTGATGCAACCCAGTGTGGAGGCAAAGAGAATTGCCTGGGTGACGGTGCCCGCTGCATGACGCACGATTTGTGGGCCTCGCTCAACGCTCGAATGGTGGAATTTTTGGGTTCGGTGCACTTGCAACAGCTTGTGGATGAACAGATCGCCAAGGGTTTCGAGCCGCAGGAAGCAGTGGTGGTCAAACGACCCATCAGCAAAATGCCGCAGAGCAAGACAATTCGCGTGACAGGACCGAACTCGGTTTTTGCGCTCGGTCATGCGCTCTCCAAGTCTTGAATCTGCGTCGCCACGCCTCGAGACAAACTATTCGCCCCCTACAGAAATAAAAGACCCTCAGGACTTTCATGGATACCACGCCTCATTTTCCGATTTACCTGGATTACAGCGCTACCAACCCTTGCGATCAGCGGGTGGTCGATGCCATGGTGCCTTGGTTGCGCGAGCACTTTGGCAATCCAGCCTCGCGCAGTCACGCTTGGGGCTGGGAGGCCGAGGCCGCCATCGAGAAAGCCAGGGGCCAAGTCGCCGACCTGATTGGGGCAGATTCCCGGGAGATTATTTGGACCTCGGGTGCGACCGAGTCCAACAACCTGGCCATCAAGGGTGCCGCCCACTTTTACCAATCCAAAGGCAAACACATCATCACTGTCAAAACAGAGCACAAGGCGGTGCTGGACACCTGCCGCGAGCTCGAGCGCCAAGGGTTCGAAGTGACTTACCTGGATGTGCAGGCTGACGGCTTGGTCGACCTGGCTGCGTTTCGATCAGCGATTCGCCCTGACACCATATTGGCCAGCGTCATGTTCGTGAACAACGAGATCGGTGTAATTCAGGACGTGGCCGCCATCGGTGCGATTTGCCGCGAGCACGGCGTTATCTTCCACGTGGATGCGGCACAGGCGACTGGCCGGGTGTCTTTTGACCTGTCTGGCATGCCAGTGGACCTGATGAGCCTGACGTCGCACAAAACCTACGGACCCAAAGGCGTCGGTGCCTTATTCGTGCGTCGCAAGCCCCGAGTGCGCATTGAGGCGCAGATGCACGGTGGTGGGCACGAGCGTGGCATGCGCTCGGGCACGCTGCCCACGCACCAGATTGTCGGCATGGGCGAGGCCTACCGCATTGCCAAGGAAGAAATGGCGCAGGAGCTGCCCCGTATCCAGGCGCTGCACGACCGCCTGGTGGCGGGCTTGCAGGGTATCGAGCAGGTCTTCATCAATGGGCATCTGACCCAGCGTGTGCCGCACAACCTGAACATCAGCTTCAATTACGTGGAAGGCGAGTCCCTGATCATGGGTATCAAAGGCCTGGCCGTCTCCAGCGGGTCGGCCTGCACATCGGCGAGCCTGGAGCCCAGCTATGTTCTGCGCGCTTTGGGCCGCAGTGACGAGTTGGCCCACAGCAGTTTGCGTATGACGATTGGCCGCTGGACGACCGAAGAAGAGATTGATTATGCGATTCAGACCATCAAGGAAAACGTGGCCCGCCTGCGTGAGCTGAGCCCCTTGTGGGAGATGTACCAAGATGGCGTTGATTTGTCGACGATTCAATGGGCAGCGCACTGATCGTTTGCCCGAGTAATGTGAATGCTGGCCGTTTGCTGGCGTGAAAATTTAAGGAGAGAAAGACATGGCTTACTCAGAAAAAGTGGTTGATCATTATGAGAACCCCCGCAATGTTGGCTCTTTTGACAAAGGGGACGACTCGGTGGGAACCGGCATGGTGGGTGCGCCAGCATGCGGTGATGTGATGAAGCTGCAGATCAAGGTCAATCCGACCACAGGTGTCATTGAGGACGCACGCTTTAAGACTTACGGATGCGGTTCTGCGATTGCGTCGAGTTCGCTGGTGACCGAATGGGTCAAGGGCAAGACGCTGGAACAGGCTGAAGGCCTGAAAAACAGTGAAATCGCCCAGGAACTGGCATTGCCACCTGTAAAAATTCACTGCTCCATCCTGGCAGAGGACGCCATCAAGGCCGCTGTCAAGGATTACCGTGACCGCCATGGTGAGACTACGCCGGCCTAGCCTTGTGCGCGCAAGTCAGGCCGATTGAGGCCAGACCTTCACCGAATTACCTTTCATACCTCGAACAAATCGACATCATCACCATGGCTGTTACTCTGACCGACGCCGCTGCCCGACACGTGAACCGCTATTTGGCCAAACGTGGCCAAGGTGTGGGTGTTCGCCTGGGCGTGAAGACCACCGGTTGTTCCGGCTTGGCGTACAAGCTGGAGTACGTGGATGAAATAGGGTGTGAAGATGTGGTTTTTGAAGGCCACGGCGTCAAAGTGATCATTGATCCCAAAAGCCTGGCCTACCTGGACGGTACCGAACTTGACTTTGTCCGCGAAGGTCTTAACCAGGGCTTCAAGTTCAACAACCCAAAAGAGCGCGACCGTTGCGGTTGCGGCGAATCGTTCCGGGTTTGAAGCCTCGCAGCTTTTGACTCGGTGATACCCGGTATTTGCGCCTGTTTACACCGGGCCCGCGCCTATTCCAGATGATTACCCACATTGCCCATGCTTTCTTTGCAGGTTGACGATTTCGAATTGTTCGGCTTATCCCGGCGATTTGCACAAGACCGTGCGGCGTTGGATGAGCGCTGGAAGCAACTGCAACGCGAGGCGCACCCTGACAAATTCGCCGCGCAGGGGGCTGCGGCCCAGCGCGTGGCCATGCAGTGGTCGGTGCGTATCAATGAGGCCTACCAGCGGCTCAAGGATCCTCTTAGCAGGGCGACCTATCTGTGTGAATTACATGGACACGACATCCAGGCCGAAAGCAATACGGCCATGCCAGCAGCTTTCTTGGTTCAGCAAATGCAATGGCGTGAGGCGCTCGATGAGGCCAGCAATCATTCTGAGCTCGATGCCTTGCTCGCACAGGTAAGGGCCAGTGAACGAGCGGCGATGCAAAATCTGACGCACTGCCTGGATGAGGACTCCAACTATCCGGAGGCGGTTGCGCAGATTCGCGGCCTCATGTTCATGCGGCGATTCCAACAAGACCTGGATAAAAAAATTGACGCGGGAGACGGGCAATAGCTATGGCCTTGCTACAGATTTCAGAGCCTGGGCAAAGCCCTGATCCGCACCAGAGACGAATTGCAGTCGGAATCGATTTGGGCACGACCCACTCTTTGGTGGCCTGTGTTCGCAGTGGTGTATCCGAGTGCCTGCCCGATGAGCAGGGAGAGGTCATTTTGCCCTCCGTGGTTCGTTATGGTGCCGACGGCAAGCGCCAGGTTGGCCAGCAAGCCGTGGACAACCTGGCGACTGATCCACAAAACACGATCGCTTCGGTCAAGCGCTTAATGGGTCGATCACTCAAGGACTTGGCCTCGCCACAGAAGTGGCCCTACCAGTGGGTGGATCATCCTGGCATGGTTGGTTTGCGCACGGTTCAAGGCGAAAAATCGCCGGTAGAGGTAAGCGCGGATATTTTGGCCACCTTGCGCTATCGTGCAGAGGACACCTTTGATGACGACTTGTACGGTGCCGTGATCACGGTGCCGGCCTATTTTGATGATGCCCAACGGCAGGCCACCAAGGACGCCGCCAAGCTTGCGGGTTTGAATGTTTTGCGCCTGATCAATGAACCCACCGCAGCGGCCATTGCCTATGGGCTGGATAACGGCAGCGAAGGTACCTATGCCGTCTACGACCTGGGTGGTGGAACTTTTGACATCTCCATCCTCAAGCTCACACAAGGGGTTTTTGAGGTGGTTGCCACTGGTGGAGACTCTGCTTTGGGTGGGGACGACTATGACCATGCCTTGGCCGACTGGGCGTTGACGCAGGCCGGTTTGCCATCAATGGAGACTTTGGATGCATCGGATAAGTCGGCGCTGAAGTCGCTGGCCCGTCAATGCAAAGAAGCTCTGTCATCGCAGCCGAAGACTTCATTGCTTGCGAATCTGCAGGCCGGTGCTCTGGCCTGCGAGGTGACGCATGATGACTTTGTGCGCATTGCCAGCCCCCTGACACAGCGCACGCTGGTGGCAGTACGCAAAGCCCTTCGTGATGCCGGGTTGGCCATTGGGGATGTGCAGGGCGTGGTGATGGTCGGAGGCTCCACCCGCATGCCACATGTACGGCGTGCTGTTGAAGACTTTTTTGGCCGTGCGCCGCTGACCAACTTGAATCCCGACGAGGTTGTGGCCCTTGGTGCGGCGATTCAGGCGCACCAGCTTGCGGGCAACAACCCAGGTTCGGACCTGCTCTTGCTCGATGTCATTCCCTTATCTCTGGGCATAGAGACGATGGGCGGCTTGGTTGAGCGCATTATTTCTCGCAACGAAACCATTCCAACAGCCAAGGCGCAGGACTTCACCACCTATGTCGATGGTCAGACAGCCATGGCTTTGCACGTGGTGCAAGGCGAACGTGATCTGGTCGCAGACTGTAGAAGCCTGGCGCGTTTCGAGTTGCGGGGAATTCCACCAATGGTTGCAGGCGCGGCCCGCATCCGGGTGACCTTCACTGTGGACGCAGACGGCCTGCTCAGCGTAGAGGCTGTCGAACAAACCAGCGGTGTGCAGACGCAGATTAACGTCAAGCCGTCGTACGGCTTGGCCGACGACGACATTGCCCGCATGCTTCAAGATAGTTTTGCGTCAGCGCAGTCCGATATGAAGGCGCGCGCGCTGGCTGAGGCGAGGGTGGAGGCAGAGCGCATGGTATTGGCCACCCAAAGCGCACTGGCCGCCGATGCCGATTTGCTCGATACCGCGCAGCGTTCGGCTATCGATGGGCTCGTCGCCGCGGCGCATGCGTGTCAGACCCTGGATGATGCCGCGCAGATCGATGCCGCGACGCAGGCCTTAGCCAAGGGCACCGAGGCGTTTGCGGCCATGCGCATGAATCGGGGCATCCAAAGGGCCTTGGCTGGTCGCAATATTGACAACATTTGACAAACATTGGTATGCCACAGATACGAATCCTGCCTCACGCCGAGTATTGCCCGCAGGGCGCCGATGTTTCCGCGCCCGCTGGCACCTCGATTTGCGAGGCCTTGCTGGAAAACGGAATTCACATTGAGCACGCCTGTGAGCTCAGCTGCGCCTGCACCACATGTCATGTGATCGTGCGTCAAGGCTTCGAGTCCTTGGCCCCGTCGCAAGAGGAAGAGGACGATCTGCTTGACAGGGCCTGGGGGTTGCAGCCGCAGTCTCGTCTGAGCTGCCAAGCGTTGCTTGCCAAAAAAGATCTGGTGATTGAAATACCGAAATACAGCATCAACCATGCCAAGGAAAACCACTGAGTAGGGTGGGGCTGCATCCAGGTCGGTCTGCTAAGCTTCAAAGCCCTATTCACGACAAGCATTGATACCTATGCGCCAGGTTTTTCTCGATACGGAAACCACCGGTCTGTCTGCCCAGGATGGTGATCGGGTCATTGAGATTGGTTGCGTGGAGTTGGTGAACCGAAAGCCCACCGGAAACAATCTTCACCTGTACTTAAATCCCGGGCGCGATAGCCACGAGGAAGCCCTCAAAGTTCATGGATTGACCACTGAATTTCTGGCTGACAAGCCGGCCTTTGAAGAAGTGGTCGACACTTTTTTGTCCTACATCGCTGATGCGCAGCTGCTGATCCACAACGCGCCGTTTGATGTGGGCTTTCTCAATATGGAACTCTCCCGTTGCAGTAAGCCAAGCTTGCAAGGCAGTGTGGCGGGTGTGGTCGACACCTTGTCCATGGCCAAGGAAATGTTTCCTGGCAAGAGAAATTCATTGGACGCTTTGTGCGATCGCCTGGAGGTAGACAACTCGGCCCGTGCGCTGCATGGTGCTTTGCTCGATGCACAGCTGCTCGCAGAGGTCTACATCAAGCTCACCAGGGGCCAGGATGCGCTTTTAATCGAGGAGTCTGGCCCCAGTGCGCTGCCGGGCAGTACGGCCGCGCCGATGGATTTGCGCAGTCTGGACTTACCGGTGATTGCCGCCAGTGAAAAAGAATTGGCGGCCCATGAAGACGTGCTGCTACAGCTTGACAAGGCCAGCGCCCAAAAAACGGTGTGGCGAAGAGTCGTGGCCTGACGGCAACAACGTAAGCCCTGCGCGCAGGCTTCAAATGTGCGCTTGGAAAGCCTTGGTCACTTTCAGGTACTGCAAGGCCTGTTCCTCGGGCTCTGTGGCGTCCAAAAAGCCATGCATGGTGGCTACGGTTCCAACACCACAGCTCAGAATTTCAGGTATGCGCTCTAAACGGATGCCGCCAAAAGCAACCGTCGGGTAGTCCTTGAGCAGGGCAGCGTAGCGAATCAGACGCATGATGCCCTGGACCTTGGTGCTGGGGCGCTGATTGGGTACTGGAAACACGGGCCCTAAGGCGATATAGCTGGCACGGCAGGCATGAGCACGAAAAATATGGTCGTAACTGCGTGCACTGATGCCCAGGCGCAGATCGGCTTTGCTAAGGGCGTCTAGATTGCTGTGGTTCAGATCTTCTTGTCCCAGGTGTACGCCATAGGCGCCAGCGGCTATCGCAGCCTCCCAGAGATTATTGATAAAGAGCAAGGTGTGTGTTCCGCGCACCGCGTCTACCGCCGCAAAGACTTCATGCTTGGCGCGAAACGGATCATCCGACTGGTAGCGCAGTTGAACCGCAGGAACGCCCGCTTGCGCCATTCTTTTGACCCAGGACGCATCGGGCACCACAGCGTAAAAACCCATGTGCTGCGGGCACGGCACACTGGCTTCATTTTTTGACCAGGGTGAGAGCCCGTAGTCCTCTGCCCGAACAGGCCATTGTTCTGGATTGAAATGACTCTGGCGAACATACTGGGCACGCCAAGCCGCCGCGACACGCTTGGCGTCTGCGGTGTCAAAGTCCAGCGCGTGACAGGCCAGCAGCGCAGCGTCGTACATGCGACTCGCGTCCGAGGGCCCCTCGGTCAGCGGCACCGCGTCGCTCAAGCGAAGAAACTGCAGCGTGCGTAAGGCATTGGGCCTCAGAGCAAGACCCTGATTGGCTTCGACAATGGCTTTCGCCCACTGGTGTACGAGGTTCATGTGCGTTGCGGCGCTGCAGCTCTAGACAGGTCTCATGAGGGCACACCCGCTACGTGCGATTGTGCCTCATGCCCCCGGCCGCTGAACGCACATGTTTGCATTGGGGTTTAGGTGTCCGATGCCGGCGCCTGGACGCCGAGTCGTTGTTGCAACAATTTGCTGCTGGTGGTGTACTGCAAAGGGCCAGCCTCATCAGGGCGAAGTTGGGCGGCAGCAGCGAAAGCGGCTTGTGTGGCCTCGTGAAAACCGCTGACGATAAGCTTTTTCTTGCCTGGGTAGTCGACGATATCGCCAACGGCAAAAATCCCGTGGACACTGGTGGCACAGGTCGAGGGATCGACAACAAGTTGCTTGCGCGCCATCTGCAGCCCCCAACGGCTGAGCGGTCCCAGTTTGGGCCCCAAACCTTGGAGAATCACCAACATATCGGTCTCCAGGGCGATGACATCGTCAGCGGGTGTGTCGATATCGATGCCAGTCAGTCGCTGTGGGGATTGACCCGTTGTGTGCAACCGAAGCGGCTGGCCGGCGATGACGCGAACTTTGCCTGCCGCGCGCGCGGACTCCAATTTTTGCAGCGCCGGTGGGCTGGCTTTGAAAACATCGCGGCGATGCAACAGATTAACTTGAACCGGCTGCTGACCTTCAATTAAAGCAAGGACATATTGCACGGCGTCTTCTTCCCCGCCCAGTACGCAGATCCGAACTGGTGCTGTGTGCACGGGAAGGCTCGGGGGTTCAAACCAGACATCAGTGCCTACCAGCGCGTGCAGGCCATCAAGGGCAGGCGCTTTAGGCACGAAGGCACCGACCCCACCGGCAATGAACACGGTACGGGCAGCGAAGGCGCAGCCCGCAGAATTGCCCAGGCTTTTTGCACGCAGGTGCCAAACGTTATCGACCTGAGTGACTTCCTCGATTTGTTGCCCGAAATGAAACTGCGCTTGAAAAGGTTCGATCTGACGCATCAGGGCCTGTGTCAGACCCTGGCCGGAAACCACGGGCAGGCCAGGGATATCGTAAATGGGCTTGTCTGCATAAAGCGCAGCGCATTGACCGCCAGGCCCGCTCAGTGTGTCGACCACATGGCAGGAAATCCCAAGTAAACCCAGTTCAAAAACGGTCCACAGGCCGACCGGGCCAGCGCCGATGACGACTGCGTCTGAGTGGATCATCAGGCGCTTGCTCGACGCATGGCTATCGGATCAGTTGATCCAGCTTGCCAGTTTTGTCCTTCCATTCGTCGGCGTCCGGCAGGCCAGCCTTTCGCTTGGTAATGGTCTTCCATCCTGGGAGCTTGGCCAGTTCAGCATTGAGCGCGGTCATGTGACGCTGGTCTTTGGGCACGTCTTCCTCGGCGTAAATAGCATTCACGGGGCACTCGGGTATGCACACGGCGCAGTCGATGCACTCGTCCGGATCGATGGTCAGAAAATTCGGGCCTTCGATAAAGCAGTCGACAGGGCAGACGTCAACACAGTCGGTGTATTTGCATCGAATGCAGGCTTCAGTGACAACGTGGGTCATGTTGGGCGTGGAAGGAGATCTAGAACAGCGCCAATTTTAAGGCCTGGTCTGTCTGTGGGGACTTAGCCCCATGGACGGAAGACTTCCAGCAGTCGGTCGAGGCCGCCCTCGTTGATGCAGACCTTGGCCTGCGCCCGCACAGTTGGCTTGGCGTGATAAGCCACCGACAAGCCAACCACCGACATCATTGGCAAGTCGTTGGCGCCGTCGCCGACTGCAATCACATGCTGTGGCGAGATGTCCAGCTGGCGGCACAGGTCCAGCACCGTTTTTTTCTTTTCTTCGCCGTCGCATATTTCACCCCAGGCCTGCTTGACCAGCTGGCCCGTGAGGTAGCCGTCCTCGATTTCCAGTTCGTTCGCTTTGGAAAAATCGATTCCCAGGCGCTGACATACCCTGTTGCTGATCAAGGTAAAGCCGCCAGAGACCAGAAGGACTTTCAGGCCAGCGGCTTTGCAGGCCCCAATGAGCTCATTGGCACCGGGATTGATTTTTAAGCGCTGCGCGTACACCGCGTCGACATCGGCCACGGTCGCGCCCTTGAGCAAGGCCAGGCGCCGGCGCAAACTCTCTTGAAAGTTGCTGATTTCTCCCCGCATGGCTGCCTCAGTGATGGCCGCGACCTCTTTTTTGCGGCCAACCGCATCGGCGATTTCGTCGATGCACTCGATGTTGATCAGCGTGGAGTCCATGTCGAACGCGATCAGTTTGAAATCTGACAGGTTCAGGGGCTTTGGGATATCGCGCAGGGCGAGGCCAGAATGCATAGAAAGGGTTGGGCTTTGCAAGGGTAGTCGACGACCGGGTGGGCCTTGGGGCAATTATCCCAGCGGCTAGGAGGCGCTGGGTCCCGGCTTGACGTCCCGGTTTTTTGGCTTCAATAAGCTTTCGAGTGCCTGGTCTTTGAGTTGCCACCGATGATTGAGCCAGGCTTCGCAGACCTGCCGCAAGGCCTGAGCCGAGTCGGGCTCTTGGCTTTGCTGGACCTGCGGCACGGGTAAGACCTGCAGCTGGACTATCACCTGCCTGACCCGACCTTGGAGAAAGTCCCAAAAGCTGGGTTGGCCCTGTGGGTACGCAATCGTCACATCGATCACCGCGCTGAAGCGCTCACCCATGGCCTGCAGCGCTAGCGTGATGCCACCCACTTTCGGTCTGAGAAGATGGCGATAGGGAGAGGCTTGATGCCGGCGTTTGCGTTCGGTCAGGCGCGTGCCTTCCACAAAATTCATCACGCTGGTGGGGACCAGGGCAAATTTTTCGCAGGCCGCGCGGGTTGCTGCAATGTCTTTGCCCCGGGCTTCAGGATGTTTGGCCAGGTAGGCTGATGTGTAGCGCCGCATGAAGGGGAAATCCAGCGCCCACCAGGCCAGACCCATCACGGGCACCCAAATCAGTTCTTTTTTAAGAAAGAACTTGAGCATCGGAATGCGGCGATTCAAAACATGCTGCAGAACAAAAATATCGACCCACGATTGATGGTTCGATATCACCAGGTACCAGTCCTGGCGGCGCAGCGCCTCAAGTCCCTGCACATCCCAGTCCAGGCGCTGGGTCAGCCGCATCCAGCCGCTGTTTCCTGAAATCCAGCGCTCGGCAATACGTATTAACAAAGGGTCGACGAGCAGTCGCATCGATTGCCAAGGCATAAGCAGCTTGATCAGCGCAACAAGCAAAAGCACTGGCACCCAAAACAGCGTGTTCAGGGTTAGAAGGCAAATGGCTACGGCCGCCTTCACCAGGGCGGGCAGGTTGTGCAGCATGGTCTGAGAAGATCTCGGCGTTGCATGAATTTTGGGAGATGATAGGCGCATGTCTGGTAACACGCTCTCGCCGCAGCAAGTGCCCGAACAACTGGGTGTTGTGTTGGTGGGCTACGGCAATGCCGGCCGTTTTTTACACGCGCCGCTGATCGCCACAACCCCAGGCATGTCGCTTTGTGGTGTGGTTTCCTCGCAGCGCGAGCAGGTAGCCACCGACTGGCCCGTTGTGCCGGTGCGCCAAGATTTGTCGCAGGCGCTTGATGACGAGCATGTGGCCGTGGTCGTCATTGCCACGCCTAACCACACCCACTATGACCTTGCGCGACAGGCGCTGCTGTGCGGCCGCCATGTTGTGGTCGACAAGCCCTGCGCAGTGACCTTAAGGGAAACCCATAGTCTTTTGGCGCTGGCGTCCCAACAGGGTCGGGTGTTGACCGTTTTTCAGAACCGACGCTTGGACAGTGATTTTCTGGCCGTGCAGAAAGTGCTTCAAAGTGGCGTGTTGGGCAGGGTGGTTGAGGTGGAAAGCCACTTTGACCGCTTTCGACCCCAGGTGCCCCAGCGCTGGCGAGACCAGGCTTTGGCGGGGGCTGGTCTGTGGTTTGACCTGGGTGCGCACCTGCTGGATCAAGCCCTCTGCCTGTGGGGTATGCCCAGCACCCTGTACCTGGATCAGGCCAAAGTGCGCTCTGGCGCGCTTGTTGATGATTGGTTTCATGCTGTGTTGGGCTACCAAGGTGAAAGTGGTGACTTGCGGGTGATCCTGCACGCCAGCACACTGGTTGCGCAGCTCGGCCCCCGCTGGCGGGTGCAGGGCACTTCGGGTAGCTTCACCAAGTTTGGTTTGGACACCCAGGAGGCCGCGCTCAAGGCAGGCCTGAGACCAGATGCGGATGCGGCGAGTGATTGGGGCGCTGATCCCAGTCCTGGCGAGGTTTTTCGGGCGATGGAGATTGCAGGTCATCAAGGACCGGTGTTTATTCGAGAAACGGTACCCAGCCCACCGGGCAACTATGGACGCTTTTATGCGGGGCTGCGTGATCACCTGCAACATGGCCAGGCGCTGCTGGTGCCACCCGATCAGGTCAGCGCCGTGATGCACTTGCTTGAGTTGGGCCAAAAAAGTGCTGCCACAGGCCAGCAGTGTCAGGTGGTGGCTCCAGATAAATCGTGGACTGACAGCTAAGCTAAACCCTTTGTCCCCCCGGTTTCAAGCGGGAAACTACACTGTGGGACTTGTCCTCGCCTTTGAAAGGCGATCGCCTGCCTGCCATGAATGCACCCATCGATGTTTCATTTTTTCCGCGTGTAGCCAAACCGCTTGGTAGCTATCGCAAGCATTGGGCTGCGCGTTTCGGTACGGCGCCTTTCCTGCCCATGTCGCGCGCAGAGATGGCCGAGCTTGGCTGGGACAGTTGTGACATCGTGCTGGTCACGGGGGACGCCTATGTCGATCACCCCAGTTTTGGCATGGCGGTTGTCGGGCGATTGCTCGAAGCCCAGGGCTTTCGCGTGGGCATCATCGCCCAGCCAGATTGGCACAGCGCTGAGCCGTTCCAGCAATTGGGTCGTCCCAATCTGTTCTGGGGCGTGACGGCTGGCAACATGGACAGCATGATCAACCGTTACACGGCTGATCGCAAGATTCGGACCGACGATGCCTACACCCCCGGCGACGTGGGCGGCAAGCGGCCCGACCGGGCGGCCATTGTGTACAGCCAGCGGTGTCGTGAGGCCTACCGTGATGTCCCCATCATCTTGGGTGGCATTGAGGGCAGTTTGCGACGCATTGCGCATTACGACTATTGGAGCGACAAGGTGCGCCGCTCGATCGTGGTCGACAGCAAGTGTGATTTACTCTTGTATGGCAACGCAGAGCGCGCGTTGGTCGAGGTGGCACATCGGCTGGCCGCGCGCCAACCCGTGCACAGCATCACCGACGTGCGCGGAACGGCTTTTGTTCGTCGCGCAGACGACCCTAGCGCCAAGGGTTGGCTTGAGATCGATTCGACCAGTGTTGACCGTCCCGGTCGAATCGAGGCGCATGTCAATCCATACCTGACCACGGCTGAGCAGGCCAGCGCTGCGGGCAGCAGTTGTGACGCGCCCCAGCAGGGTCAAAAGCCGCAGAGCGCGATTGCTGAACAGCCCATCGCGTTTGTGCCGTCGATGACATCAACTGCTCGTCTAAGCCCACCGGCCAAAGAGCGGTCGGTGATTCGCCTGCCCAGCTTTGAACAAGTCAAGGCTGATTCTGTCTTGTATGCGCACGCCAATCGGGTCTTGCACCTGGAGACCAACCCCGGTAATGCGCGTGCACTGGTTCAGGCGCATGGCGAAGGCCCCACGGCACGCGATGTATGGATCAATCCGCCACCGATTCCCCTGACCACTCTTGAGATGGACTGGGTTTTTGGACTGCCCTATGCGCGCAGTCCCCACCCCATCTATGCGGACGAAAACGGTAGCCACGACGGCCCGACCAAAATACCGGCTTGGGAGATGATCCGGTTTTCGGTCAACATCATGCGGGGTTGTTTTGGTGGTTGTACGTTTTGTTCGATCACCGAACATGAGGGCAGGATCATCCAGAGCCGATCCGAAGATTCGATCATCCAAGAGATTGAAGATATTCGTGACAAGGTCAAGGGGTTTACCGGGACCATCTCTGACCTGGGCGGCCCAACGGCCAATATGTATCGACTCGGCTGTAAAAGCGCTGAGATCGAGGCCGTTTGCAGAAAGCCCAGTTGTGTGTACCCTGGGATTTGCAGCAATCTGGGCACTGACCATCATCCGCTGATCAATATCTACCGGCGTGCACGCAGCCTCAAGGGCATCAAAAAGGTTCTGATTGGCTCTGGGGTTCGCTACGACCTGGCTGTGCAAAGCCCGGAGTACGTCAAGGAGTTGGTCCAGCATCATGTGGGGGGCTACCTGAAGATCGCGCCCGAGCACACGCAGGACGGCCCGTTGTCCAAGATGATGAAGCCCGGCATTGGCAGCTACGAGCGCTTCAAGTCCTTGTTTGACCAGTTCAGCCGTGAGGCCGGCAAGAAGCAGTACCTGATCCCGTACTTCATCGCAGCGCACCCCGGGACCACGGATGACGACATGATGCACCTGGCGCTGTGGCTGAAAAAGAATGGGTTTCGCGCAGATCAGGTACAGACGTTTTACCCCAGCCCCATGGCCACTGCCACGGCGATGTATCACACCGGTCGCAATCCACTGCGCGGCGTGCGGCGCTCTGTCGAGGCGGCTGAGGACGTGGTCGATGTGGTGCGTGGTGAGAAGCGCAGGCGCTTGCACAAAGCGTTTTTACGCTACCACGATGCCAATAACTGGCCCTTGTTGCGCCAGGCCTTGAAAGACATGGGGCGAGCGGACCTGATTGGCAACGGCAAGCATCACCTGATACCGACCTGGCAGCCTTTGACCGACAGCGGTTACCAAAGCGCTCGCAAGAAAAATTCCACACCGCCTGCGGGTGCACGCAGCGCCGTCAAAGCGGGGCCTGGGCGCGCCTTGACACAGCACACGGGGCTGCCACCGCGCGATACCGGCGTGGGACCGGCAGCCGGTTCGTCGCGTAAGCGCAAGCCCAAACCCTGAGGCCTTTGGACCCAAACGCTGCCCCCAATGGTTGACTGCGCGGATGAGTGAGACGCTGATTTCCTGGGACACCCGCTTGCCCCTGGCTTGTGGCCTGGTGTTGAAAAACAGATTCTGCAAAGCGGCCATGACCGAGGGGCTGGCGACCGCCAGGGGGTGCCCCAGTACGTCGCTTCGCCATCTGTATTCGCTGTGGGCGCAGGGTGGTGCGGCGCTTTTGGTGAGCGGCAACATCATGGTTGACCGCCGCTACCTGGAGCGTGCAGGCAATGTGGTGGTGGAGGACGAGCGCCACCTGAGAGCGCTTGGGGACTGGGCTCAAGCGGTGCACGCGCACGGCAGTCAGTTGTGGGGACAAATCAGTCACCCCGGGCGCCAGTGTCCGCGCAGCGTCACGCTCACGCCCTTGGCGCCCTCAGAAGTGCAACTGCATGTGGCTGCCAATTTTGGCAAGCCACGGGTGATGCAGCAAGCCGACATTGAGGACGTGATTGGCCGCTTTGCCCGGACTGCGCGCGTGTTGCAGCAAGCCGGGTTTGACGGCGTACAGGTACACGCGGCGCATGGTTACCTGCTGTCACAGTTTCTCTCTAAGCGAACCAATCTCAGAGAGGACCAATGGGGTGGTGATTTGGCTGGTCGTGCCCGGTTGTTGCTGGAGGTGATTCGCGCGATTCGCTTGACTGTGGGTGGGAATTTTGGTGTGTCGGTAA
>JAURGS010000001.1 GCA_030833685.1 Rhodoferax sp.
CAGGAGCTGGACAAGTTTCCCGCTCTGCAGGCGTGGCACGATCGCATCCAGGCGCGACCAGCTACCCAAAAAGCCTACGACCTGGTCAAGAAGATCAACACGAAACCGACGGTGAACGAGGCCTCTCGCCAATTGTTGTTTGGGCAGGATGCCAGCAGCGTGCGCTAGCCGCGCCGCCCTGGAGGCAGCGCCGCATATGCGGGGCACCTACGGACTCAATTGACCCAACTGTCCAGTCTTTGCTTTAAGGGGACGGATGGGCCCGTGGACGTGAGGCCGTCGAGTTGGGTACCCATCGCAGCTTCGACCTGGCTGAGTCGCAAGAGGGTGGCCGGGTGGGTGCTCAGGAGCAATTCAAACGCACCGTCCTGGGACGAGCGCGTTTGCAAACCTTGCAGGGCCGCGACCAGACCGTAGGGGTCAAAGCCTGCGCGAGCCACCAGCGTGATGCCGCGCCGGTCGGCGTCGAACTCGTCTTGCTGGCTGAGGCCTTTGGTGTAGACCTCGCGGCCCAGGTTGATCAACCGCTCAGAAAATCCCGCAGGCATTTTTTTCTGCAGCCGGTTCGCTACCAGTTGACCCAGCAGCCCGCTGCGCGCTGACTTCTGCAGAGCCACCAAATGGTGTTTGTCGACCACATGGATCACCTCATGGGCCAGAATGGCCGCCAGCTCAGATTCGTCCTGCACACGGTTGATCAAACCCCGGGTGACAAAGACAAAACCACCTGGCGCGGCGAAGGCGTTGTAGCCCTGGTCGTCAAGCACGGCGAAAGTCCAGGGCAGTTGTGGACGGCTGGAATGCAGGCTGATCCAACGCCCCAGCCGATTGACATACTGTTGCCGTTTGCGGTCGGGATCCAGCGGTTTTGCGCCCAGCAAAATTGACGACAGCTGCCGGCCAATTTCAATTTCGCGCGGCTCATCAATATCTGTCAGGGAGTCGCTCAGGAGCTTGACCAGATCCTCGTCGCCCGTGGCGCTTTTGGCTGGTTTGTCAACCAGCAGTTCTCCCACCAGATCGGCAGGTGATTTGTTTTTCCCAGGCTTGCCAGGGTTCATGAGATTGTCGAACAGGCTGTTGAGTGCTTTGGAGGCGTCTTGTGCGCTGGCCAGGCCAGACAAGCCCAAGCTCAGCAAGCCAATCGTGCTCCATAACGCCAGCTTTGTACGCAGCGCTGTGGCATTGAATTCAGTTGGATACGACATCATGGCGACTGCGCGGAGCCAGCAGGTGGTGGTGGGACGGGTAGCTCAGCGACCTGGCGTGCGCGAAGGCCTAGCTGCGCGGCAAAAGCGCGGGCGTTTTGGTCGCTGGCCCGGTAGCCTTGTGCGCGGGTGAGTTCGGCAGGATTGGGTTGGGCGTTGGCAATCTCCTCAGCGCCCAGACCCCGAATGCCCAGGGTTGCTGTCGCACCGCCTGCGGGCTTTTTGGCGCCAGCGCCGAAAAGACTGGTGAGCCCCCGCAGGGCATCGGTGGCGGCGTTGCCAGCGGCGTTGGGCGGCGCGTTCTCAGTAGCACCGATGTCAAACATGCGTACCCAGCCTGTTTGATCCTGCGCGGTCTTGATCTGAACATATGCACCTTGACGCTCCTGCAGGCGTAGCACTTGTGAGCCGGCCTCCAACTGGCGCAAGACGGCGCCGTCAGCGGATGCTTCCTGCCTGAGCTCGGTCGCCTTTAAAACCTGCATGGTCTGCGACCAGGCACTTTGCAGCCCCAAGGCCATGATCAGTGCGCTCAGCTTCACCAGCATGTGCACGCCTTTCATGTCTTGGCCTCAAAGCATGAGGCCTGATCAACCCTCACGCCAGGCGCTCCCTCCGTTAAGCGGCGCTTGAACTCGTCGCTCAAGGTCACTTTTTGGTGCGACTGGGCATGCACCATAACGTAGACCAACTCGGCCTGCGCAAGCGCTTTGTCGTCTTGCGCCTGCGCATAACGAATATGCAGGGAAAAAGAGGTGTTTCCAACTTTTGCGGGTGTGATTTGCAGTACCACAACGTCATCAAAGCGCGCGGGCGCACGCCAGTCGATGGCAAAGCGTACAACCTGGGTATCCAGGTTTTGAGCCAGCAAAGCCTTGACCCCGCCGAACAGGCAGCGCAGGTATTCGGTGACGGCCAGATCGGCGTAATCGGCGTAACGGGCGTTGAAAACGACTTGCTGTGCATCGCATTCGCCGTAGCGCACGCGGAGTCGGAATTCAAATGGCGAGGACATGATGATCTGCTGTGGGACTGGACAAGTAAGTTTAAAAGCTCGAACCAGGCTGCTTGAGAAACTCGATTTCCTGCGGTGACGAAATCCGACCGAGTACCGCGTTGCGATGGGGGTACCGACCGAACTGGTCGATGATGGCCTTATGACGCATTTCAAAGTCCAAATTTGACGCGGGCGTGTGCTCGGCGAACAAGGCCACAGCTCTTTCGTGGATCGCTCTGGATTCGCTGTGCATCCAGGGCATGAGCAAGAAGACCCTCTGATTGGTACTGAGTTGCGCCAAAGCCCCACTCGCTACGGCTATCTGCGACAAAGCCAGCGCTAAAGGGTCTTGCGCAAACGCTGCGGCCTGACCGCGGTAGACCTGGCGCGAGAACTGATCAAGAACAATGATTTCGGCCAGGCGCCCCTGCGCGCTTTCCCGCCAGCTGTCGAGTTCGCTGGCTGCAGCCTGGCGCAAGACCTGGCCAAATCGTTGGCGGATTTGCTCGTCAAGCTGCGGGCTGCCTTTCCACCAGGCAGCGGGTTCGAGCTCCTCAAACCAAAATGTCAAGACGGATTGGTATGGCGTGGAATCGGTCATGGTTCTTGCATGGTAACCCGCTTGTTTTGGGCCTGCGGGCCAAGCAGTGCGTATGATGCGCCGGTTTGAAATGCCAGTTGTCAGGCCTGGGGAAAAAGGTGGTCGCGTATGTCAGTCTTTGAAGAACGCAAAATTGATTGCCATTGCCATGTGCTCGACCCCGCACGTTTTCCTTACGCTGCAGATGTGGCCTACCGGCCTGTGGCGCAGGAAATTGGACCGGTGCACCAATACCTGCAGGTGATGGATGCCTATGGCATCGAGCGCGCCCTGATGGTTGCCCCAAACTCTGGCTACAACCTGGATAACCGTTGTTTGCTCGATGCATTGGAGCTGGGCCGTGGGCGTTTCAAAGGCATCGCGATCGTGGGCTTGGATGCCGACGTGCAGGACTTGCAAACGCTGCAGGCGCAAGGCGTGATTGGCGTGGCATTTAACCCGTCCTATCTGGGCGTTGATTTTTACAGCGCAGCCGAGCCGCTATTGCGCCGTATGGCACAGCTAGACATGGTGTTGTCGCTGCAAGTGGAGCATGACCAGCTACTGGCTTTTTTGCCCATGCTGGCGCGCTCCGAGGTTCGGGTGTTGATCGACCATTGTGGCCGGCCTGCCGCTGGTGTGGGTGTCCAGCAGGCCGGCTTTCAGGCCTTACTGGGCTGCGCATCCAGTGGTCGGGTGGCTGTCAAGCTTTCCGGTTTTCAAAAATTTTCCTTGCTACCGCCACCTTTTGATGATTGCCGGCCTTACCTGGATGCGTTGCTTGACGCATTCACTCTGGACGCCTGCCTGTGGGCGAGTGATTGGCCTTATTTGCGCCCTGCGCACCGCCTTGATGTGGGCCCTTTGCTACGCCAGGTCGAGCGTCTGCTACCCAGCATGGCGGATCGGACTCGGCTGTTTTGGGACACGCCCAAGCGCTGGTTGGGGTTTGCGAACTAGCGGCAGCCAGTACCCTGTAGCGCATCGCGTCTAAAGCATAGGCATCAGGGCAAGCGCAGTTTCACGCAACAAGGGCAGCACGCGTCGCACGGCCTGCGCTGGCGACTCATTCTGGATCAGCATACTCACGCTCAAGGCTGCCAACACGGTTCCCTTGTGGTCACGCAGCGGGACCGCTACGCCGCGGTAGTTGGGGTCGAGTTGGCGCTCAGACAGACACCAGTCTTGTTCTCGAATGGTGGCCATGTCTTGGCGCATCGCTTGGGGGTCGGTGATGGTGTAAGAGCTGAACGTTGTCAGCGGACTTGATTGCAGCCAATCGTCTACGTATTTTGGGCCTTGCAAGGCGATTAACAACATGCCTGAAGCGGTGGTGTGCGCCGGTACCCGGGCACCCAGGGCAAAGCTGGTATTCATGCTTCGGTTTTGACCGTTTCGCGCCACATAGACCACGTCGTAGCCATCAAGCACAGCCACGAAAGAAATTTCCTGGGTGCCAACGGCGACTCTTTGCAAGGACGGTTGCACCAGACGGGGCAGGCGGGCTGACTCCAGGTAGGCCTGGCCCAGGCGCATCACCTTCGGTGTCAGCCAGTAAAGCTTGCCGTCGCTGGCGGCGTAGCCCAGATGCTGCAGGGTGAGCAAATAACGCCGAGCAGCGGTTCGGGTCAGTCCGCAGCGTTGGCTAACCTGGCTGGCGGTTAACCGTGAATGTGCCTCGTCGAAGGCCTGAATCAAGGACAAGCCTTTGTCTAGACCAGCAATCCAGTCTCGTCGGTGTAGGCTCATGGTGGAAATGTCCAGATCATGCCGGTGCACGAGGGATTACCCTGTAATCGTTTGATTATCGAACAATTTTGTTCGTTAATCGCGCATATGAGGAGATTTTCCTCGCCAGAGAACTTGTGCTCACTTAAAGTCCACACACCTTGCATCTCCCACGGTTGGTGCAGGTCGTTTTTCTTTGACCCAGAACCAGGAGATTTACCCATGAAACATGCCACTTTCAAACTTGTTGCTCTGGCGGGCTTGTTGGCCCTTGGCGGCTTAGCCCAGGCTCAGGCGATCAAGATCGCCAACATCGTCGAACTCTCGGGCCCTGGCACCACCTCAGGTACCTTTTTTGACAACGGTGTGAAGCTGGCGGTCAAAGAAATCAACGCAGCGGGCGGTATTTTGGGTAAACAGATTGATCTGACATCGGAAGACACCCAGACCAATCCGGGTGTGGCCAAAGGCTTGACTCAAAAAGCGGTTGACAACAATGTATTCGCGATATTTGGCCCGGTGTACAGCGGCTCGATCATGGTTTCAATGGCTGAGAGCAAACGCGCCAAAGTGCCCAACTTCACTGGCGGCGAGGGCGCAGCCGTGACCCAGCAGGGCAACCCCTATGTGTTTCGCACCTCGTTTGGTCAAAGCGTGTCCTTCCCCAAGGTGGCACGTTACATCAACCAGAAATCCAAGAACCTGGTGGTGATCTATGTGAACAATGACTTTGGTAAAGGCGGGCGCGACACCATTCGTAAATTGCTCGATGGCAGCCCAACCAAGATCGTCGTCGACATCTCGACAGACCAGGGCCAGGTGGATTTTTCTGCTGCGGTTTTGCAAGCCAAGCGCAGCAACGCGGATGCCATGTTTGCTTACGTGAACGAAGAAGAATCGGCTCGTCTGTTGCGTGAGTTGCGCAAACAAGGCTGGGACAAGCCCATTATTGGCGAGACGACGCTGACCGGACAGAAAGTGATTGAGCTCGCTGGTGATGCCGCCAACGGCGCCATGGCCCACGTGGGTCTGACCGTCGAGGCGCCACAGCTGAAGGGCTTTGGCGACAAGTACAAGGCGGCCTACAACTCGGTTCCTGATCACAACGGCGTGAAGGGCTATATGGGTATGTACACCTTGAAGGCAGCGATCGACAAAGTGGGCAAGCTCGATCGTGAGGCAGTGGCCGCCGCCTTGCGCAACACCTGCTACGACGCCAAAGCCAACCCCGGCATTCTGATGAGCGTTTGCTATGACGACAAAGGCGACCTCGACCGTGAGAGCTTCATGGTGCAGGTCAAGGCAGGCCGCGGTGAGGTCGTAGAGACGTTACCTCCCCTGGGCAAGAAATAAACCTCGCACGCGACGATGCTGAGGCTTTGGCCTCAGCATCTTTGCAGACCAGGTGACCTTAGGCATTGGCCTTGTTGAGCGCTGGGTGCATTTTTTTGTTGCCTTACTCGCCGCATGAGTGACTTTATTCAACTGGTGATCAGTGGAATGGCAACCGGCGCTATCTACGCGCTGGTGGCACTTGGCTTCACGTTGCTTTGGCAGGCCTCGGGCACGATCAATTTTGCCCAGGGCGAGTTCGTCATGGTTCCCGCCATCACGATGGTGATACTGATTCATTCGGGTCTGTCGACCTGGGTCAGTTTTGCCATGGCTTGCGTGCTGGGTGTCGTGGTGCTGGGCTGGGCGTTCAAGCGTGGCCTGGTTGATCCCCTGTTCAAGTTTGGGATGATGCCTATTGTTGTGGCAACCATCGGCCTGTCATTTGTGCTGCGCAATGGCGTTCGCGCCGGTTACAGCGCCGAGCCGATGCCGTTTCCCATGGTTTTTCCAGAGCAGGTGTACCGCTTCGGTGGCCTGGTGATCTCGGCCAGTGACATCGGAATACTGGTGATGGCGATGTTGCTGATCCTGGGCACTCAGGCTTTCATGAGCAAGACCGTGACTGGGCGCGCCATGCAGGCAGTCGCGCAAAACACAGAGAGTGCCACGGTGCTGGGCATTAATGTGCCGCGCATGATTTTCTACACCTTCGCCATCAATGCGTTGTTGGCCGCATCTGCCGCGCTGCTGGTGACCCCGATTTACCTGGCCAAATTTGACATGGGTGAGTTGCTTGGGACCAAGGCTTTTTTCGCAGCGATTATTGGCGGCTTTAGCAATTCGCGCGGTGCCTTGCTGGGCGGCCTGCTGGTTGGCGTTTGTGAGAACCTGGCCGCAGCCTATATCTCTCCGGCCTACAAAGATGCAGTGGCTTTGCTGATTTTCATGGTGGTGATCCTGTTTCGGCCGCAGGGGTTGCTCGGGCGCAAAGAGGAGCGCAAGGTATGAGCCCCCTGCGCCTCGTTCTTTGGGTGCTGGCGCTGGGGCTGATGTTGCTGGCCCCCCTGTTTTTAAAGAATTACGGCATCCATCTGTTCACCACCTGGCTGGTGTTCACGATTGCCGTGATGGGACTGAACCTGACGGTCGGATATGCCGGGCAAAAGTCATTGGGCCACGCCGCTTTTTTTGGTATCGGCGCCTATACCGTTGCGATCCTGATGAAAGCAGGTATCAGTTTTTGGCTGGCCTTGCCCGCAGGTGGCCTGATCTGCTTTGTGGTCGGGTTGGGCCTGGGTTTTCCAGCGCTGCGTGTGCAAACGATTTACCTAGCGTTTGCCACACTGGGATTTAATACCGCGGTTTGGCTGTTTTTGCGTAACGAAGAGTGGCTAACTGGCGGCACGTTTGGCATCAACAACATCGCCCGGCCCTTTATTGGCAGCTACAGCGTCGACGGTAACCTGCCCTACTACTACCTGGTGCTGGTTTTTATGCTGATCATGGCGTTGTTGCTGGCTGGCTTGTTGCATTCGCCATGGGGAAAGGCGTTCAAGGCGCTCAGGGACAACCCTATCCGTGCTGAGAGTCTTGGTATCGATACCCGCGCTTACACCCTGCTGAGCTTTGCAATTGGTTCAACGTATGCCGGCATTGCGGGTGGCTTGTACGCTTGCTTGGTCGGCTTTATTGATCCTGCGCCATTCACCGTGGGCAACTCGATCATGATGTACTTGATGGTGGTCGTTGGTGGCCCTGGGTATTTCTTTGGGCCAGCACTGGGCTCGATCGTTGGCGTGATCCTGCCCGAGTGGCTGCGATTCGCGCAGGCCTGGTACCTCACGGTCTTTGGGGCTGCTGTGGTTGCCTTGATGATTTGGCTGCCTGATGGATTGCTCAGCCTGCCTGAGCGCTTGCGCGCTCGCCGGCTTGCACGAGAAGCTTCGGTCCAGCGCGCCGCTCAGACATCCGTGGTGCGCCAGCCATGAACCCGCCCCTACTCAAAGTCTCAGGTGTTAGTAAGGCCTATGGTGCGATACAGGCGGTTGACGCCGTCTCGTTCGAGGTGCAGCCCGGAGAAATTTTTGGGGTGATCGGCCCCAATGGCTCGGGCAAGACGACGCTGTTTAACAGCATGCTTGGTCAGATTAGTCCTGATGCCGGTCGAATTGAACTCAAAGGTCAGGATGTCAGCAGCCTGGGGCCGCTGGAGCTCAACCGCCGCGGTGTGGGACGAACATTCCAGACCCTGCAGGTTTTTTCGAAGATGACGGTACGCGACAACTTGATCGTGGCAGCGCAAGAGCACCGAGGCAGTTTGTGGAGTCGGATGTTCGCCCCAACGGAGTCAGGGCTGGGTGAGCAAGCTGATGCCTTGTTGGCGCAGTTTCACATCAACCATGTCGCACAGAAAAAGGCGGGTGAACTGAGTTACGGCCAGCAAAAATTGGTTGACATCGCCATGGCCTTCATGAGCGCTCCTGATTTGATCTTGCTCGATGAGCCCTGCGCCGGCGTCAACCCCCACTTGGTGGAGCAAATCTCTAAGCTGCTTAAAGACCTGAACAAATCCCGAGGCGGCAGTTTTGTCGTGATCGAGCACAACATGGACTTTGTTATGGGGCTGTGCCATCGCATCATGGTCATGGTGGAAGGGCGGGTGCTGTGTGTGGGCACGCCTGACGAGGTGCGCAACAACAAAGACGTGCTCGACGCGTACCTGGGGAACTGAGGTGTCGCAATTACCACCAGTCAGTATCGAGTTCGAGCATGTGGTCGCTGGCTACAAGGACTTCATGGTGCTCAACGATCTGTCGTTCCAGGCCGCCGCGGGTGCGATTACCCTGTTGATTGGGCCCAATGGGGCGGGCAAGTCAACGGTGCTCAAGACCCTTTTTGGGCTTCTCAAGCCACGCTCAGGGCGCATCCGGCTAAACGGCGAGGACATCACTGGCGCTTCGCCAACGGCCCTGCTGGGAAAAGGGTTGGCTTTTGTGCCGCAGGGTCGCAACCTTTTTGGTCAGCTCAGTGTGATTGAAAACCTGGAGCTCGGCGGCATCACACTGGGTATGACAGAAACGCGGCGGCGTATTCCAGAGGTGCTGGAATTGTTCCCCAGGGTGCGTGAACGCTTAAGCTCACGCGCGGCGTCTCTGTCTGGTGGCGAGCAAAAACAACTAGAAGTCGGCAGAGCCTTGCTGCTGCGCCCAAAAGTACTGCTGATCGACGAACCTTCGATTGGCTTGTCGCCCATGGTGGTGCAAGACGTTTTTAAGCTGCTTCGCCGCCTGGCCGGCCAGGGCACGACGATTTTGATGGTGGAGCAAAACGTCAAATCCGCTCTCAAGCATTCAGACGAGGCCATCGCCCTAGAGTCTGGGCGCTTGATATTGCACCGGCCCGCTGGCGAGATTCTGGCTGACCCTGGCATGGAACGCTTGTTCCTGGGTGGCGCCCACGCCGCCACATCCGCTCAAAGCGCTTGAATTTGCGGGTCGAGAAAAAGGCCGCCATTTTCCGACGCGACTTGCTGGTAAACCCTAGGCCAAGCGCTTTGGCGAGTCACTAAAATTTTCCGGTCTGCTCAAAGGTGATCTTGCCCTGCAGCAGCCAACCCATCCAAGGATTCGACTATGAAGCGTGAATTGATGACAACCGCTACCCGCTGGGTAATGCTCGGCTTGGCTGCGGCCATGTTGGCCGCCTGCGCGCAACGTCCGCCGCTGGCTGCCGACGCGAACTACAAGTTGACCGTGCTGCACACCAATGATCACCACGGGCGTTTCTGGCGCAACGATGACGGTGAATATGGTTTGGCAGCGCGCAAGACCCTCATTGATGGTATTCGCCAGCAGGTCAAGGCCTCCGGTGGCCATAGCCTTTTGCTTGATGGTGGCGATGTCAATATGGGGGTGCCTGAGTCCGATACCCAGGACGCTGAGCCAGACTTCAAAGGTATGAACATGCTGGGCTACGACGCCATGGCAGTGGGCAACCATGAATTCGACAAACCGCTGAGCGTTTTGAACAAGCAGCAGAGCTGGATCAAGTTTCCAATGCTCAGCGCCAACATCTACAAAGACGGCAAACGTCTTTTCAAGCCCTACCAGGTGTTTGATTTTGCCGGTTTGAAAGTGGCCGTCATGGGGCTGACCACGGACGACACAGCCAAGATGGTAGACCCCGAGAATGTGCGCGGCATTGAGTTTCGTAAGCCCGCAGCCGAGGCCGCCGGGCTCATGAGCGAACTCAAGCGCCAGGCCCATGTGGTGATTGCCACGACGCACATGGGGCATTTCCCTGACGGCAAGAGCGGTATCTCCGCCGCAGGCGATGTGGAGATGGCACGCGCGGTTAGCGGCTTGAATTTGATCGTGGGTGGGCACAGCCAGAACCCGGTGTGTATGAGCGCTGAGAATAAGCGCAATGAGGCCTATGTCCCTGGTACCCCTTGCGCACCAGATCGACAGAATGGCGCCTGGATTGTGCAAGCCCACGAATGGGGCAAGTATGTTGGCCGGGCGGATTTCGAGTACCGCCAAGGCGAGCTGAAGCTCTTGCGCTATGAGCTCATCCCGGTGAATCTAAAAAAGTCGGTCAAAGGTGCTGACGGTAAAAGTAGCAAGGTGCTCTATGGCGCCAGCATCGCCGAAGATCCTGCGATGCTGGAATTCCTCAAGCCTTACCAGGACAAGGGCCGTGCGGCGCTGGACGTGAAGGTCGGTGCAGTCGACAACAAACTCGAGGGTGATCGTGCGCTGGTTCGCAAGCAGCCGACTAACCTGGGCGTGTTGATTGCGACCGCCATGAAAAACAAGGCCAAGGCTGATCTGGCCATCATGAACGCGGGTGGCGTGCGGGACTCCATCAAGCCAGGTGATGTCACATACAAAGACGTGCTCAAGGTGCAGCCATTCTCGAACACCCTGGTTTATGTCGAGCTCACCGGCAAGGAAGTGCTCGATTACCTCAACGCAGCTGCCAAGATGAGCCCGGGCTCAGGCGCCTTTCCGCAGTTTGCCGGCGTGCGCATGACGATATCGGGTGGCGTTGCGTCTGACGTTCAGATCGGGGGAGCCGCATTGAACCCTCAAAAAACTTACCGCATGGCGCTGAACAACTTCCAAGCCAATGGCGGTGACGGTTATCCACGACTGTCGGGTCACCCCGGTTTTGTGAACACGGGCTTTGTTGACGCCGACGTGTTGCGTAGCTTTTTTGCAGAGAAGCCAATGATCAGCGCTAAAGACTTTGACCCGGGCAGTTCGGTGACGCGCCGTTAGGCCAAAGCAGCCCGCCAGCTCAGGTTGGGCTGGCCTGCTTGTCCCCTCTGAGCTCGCGCAGGCGTTCCTTGAGGTAGCTGTCTGCGCTGTAGCGCGCCGACAGCACCACGTCGGGCCGTGGGTGCAGGAACAGTGGCAGCGAAATGCGCGATTTAAGCGCGCCAGGGCCAGTGGGGTTGAGCACGCGGTGCACAGTGGATGGGTAGTGCTGCGCCGACGCTTCGGCCAGCATGTCGCCGGTATTGACGATCAGCAGACCAAAGTCGCAAGGGACGTCGTGCCAGGCCTGGTCTTTGCCCAGCACTTGCAGCCCGGGCTCATTGGCCGCCGGCAAAATAGTCAGCAAATTGATGTCCCCATGTGCAGCTGCCCTCAGTGACCCCGGTGGTTCCTGCCCGCTTAAGGGCGGGTAATGCAAAACGCGCAGCAGCGTTTGTTCTGAGCCCTTGATCATGTCGGGCAAAGGCATGCTGTAGCGTGCCTTGACCTCTGGGGGCGAGTGGGCTTCGACCCAGCCGAGCAAGGTGGCTGCCAGCGCCGCTCCTTGCGCGTAGTAGCGCTGCGCGCCGTCAGACACCTCGGCGGGGTAACGTCCCCAGGGGTAGATGTGATAGAACTCCTTGAGGTCTTTTTGCGTATGGTTTTTGGCAGTCTCCGAAACCGCGGTTGAGAAATAACCGTCATACCGCTTGGGGTCATAGCGGTAGGTGAACTTGGCTTCAGAGCGAAAAAACCCCAGCCATTCGTCGTATATCTGGCTGACCAACTCACGCGGCAGGGGGTGATGGCTGAGCACGGCAAAGCCAGTTTCATGCAGGCTTTTGCAAAACAGTTCTGGGGCGCGAGGATCGCGAAAATCAACAACGGGTAGCTGCATCGGATTTCCTAGGGTGATAGCCAGGGCTGCATCAAAGTCTCCTCCAACAGGCTCAGACAGGCCTGGCTTTGAACTGACATACAGGCCTTGGACTGCGGCATATTTGCTTCCCAGCCAGCTTGTGCGTAATGCATAAAAGGCTGGCGGCACATCATGGTTTGACCCTGCGCCAGGCCCTCGAGCGCCACGCGAATGACGCCGCTTTCGGTGCCAAAGTAATCGGGATGCAGCAGATACATGAACGCCAGCAAATCATGGGCGTAGCTGCCGGGCTGGGTTACCAGATGCCCGTGGCGCGTGGCATAAAAATTGGCGTAAAAGCGAAAGGCATGCAGCAAAGCATCAGTTGCCGGGTGCTGGTGTGCTGCTGCCACACGCTCCAGCATCTCGACAGTCACCACCACGCGGTGGGTCACATCCAGCCCCACCATGGTCAACGGCCAGCCTGCGGTGAAGACCCGATCAGCCGCGTCGGGGTCATTCCAAATATTGGCCTCTGCCACGGGTGAGACGTTGCCCGGCTCCAGAACAGTACCGCCCATGATCACGATCGATTTGACGTGCGTGGGCAAATCTGGTTGCAGTGTCAAAGCATCGGCCAGATTGGTCAGCGGACCAACTGCGACCAGGCTCACCTCTCCAGGGCGCGCCATGACGGTGTCAACAATGAAATTGGCGGCGCTGCGCGAATCCGCGCAGCGGGTGGCAGGACGTGTCAGGGCCAATTCCCCTAAGCCATCTGCACCGTGAATGAAGGCAGGGGGTGGGTGGGGCGCTTTGCGCCAGGGTTTGCCAGCGCCTTGCGCTACGGCCACATCCCGATCGCACAGGTGCGTCAATAGCAAGGCATTGGCTGTTGCCTGGGGGACCTCTACATTGCCAAAGACCGTGGTGATGCCCAGCATCTCGATATCGGGATGCGCCAATGCAAACAGCAGTGCTAGGGCGTCATCAACCCCTGGGTCGGTGTCAAAAATAACCGGAATTCGCCCCTGGCTCATAGCACTTGCAGGTCGCTTGGTTGCAGGCCGCAGTAGGCCAGCAACTGCTCGCGCGCCACGTCAGATTGGGTTTTGTGCGCGGCCATGAAGTCGTCAAGAGACTGCGCGCTGGGAATGCTGGACTGGGCTCCTGGCAGCATGCAGGCCAATGCTGCTGCTGCACTGGCTTTGGCCGTTGCCGCTGGCAGCGTGCTCTTAGAGGCCAGGGCAGCGACTAAAACGCCGCAGAAGGTGTCGCCGGCGCCCGTGGTGTCCACGGCTTGAACAGACACCGCCGGCTCGACCCAGAACCCAGCTTCACTGAGGGCACAACAGCCCTTGTCACCCAGGGTTGTGATGACGGCGGACAGGTTCAGTGTACGCATGCGCTGGGCGATGGACCCTGCTGTGGGTGAAACCGCGCTGAGCTCACCCTCGTTGACGATCAGCAGGTCGATCGTGCCAAGCAACGCCTGGTCAAGTGGCTGCGCGGGGGCTGCGTTCAGGACAACCTGCACCCCCTGATCCCGCGCCCGCTGGGCAAACGCACGCACCGTCGCCAGCGGTATTTCCAGTTGCATCACCAGGTGCGTGACGCCCTCAAGTGAGGGCAAGTGAGTCGGTTGTAATCGTGCGTTGGCACCCGGGGCTACCGTGATGGCGTTTTGTGCGTCATCACTGACACAGATAAACGCAGTTCCTGTCGGAGTGTCGGCGATCCGTTGGCTTAGCAATTGCACGCCCGCGTCTTGAAGGCTGGCTTCGATGGGCTTGGCGAAATCATCACAGCCCAACGCCAGCAACATCTGTGTGGGCGCCCGGCCGGCTTTGGCGCAGGCCGCCGCCTGGTTAGCGCCTTTGCCGCCCGGGTAAGTTGCAAAGCTTTGTCCGAGCACCGTCTCACCCGGGGCGGGGATGTGCGAGGCGCGAACCACAAAGTCCAAATTGGCAGATCCCGCAAACAAAATCATGGGCAGAGGATGGGGTGTTTTAAGTGCAGGCGTGCAACATCAAGCCGCCTGTCGGCGCAGTGTACAAGCGCTGCTGCACCCTGGCCCAAGACTTTGATTAGGGAAAGTCCTAGTGCTCTGGAGCGCAGAAATTTCACCCTGGCGCAGCGCGTCTTTGCTATGCTCATGCTCTGCCGATCAACCCCTTACCCCAACAGGATTGCCATGAAACCCTCTAAACACCCGATTCGCCTTTCCTTGCTTGCTTTGGCAAGTGCCGCTGCCATGAGCGCCTATGCGGACCCTGCAATTATTTATGACATGGGCGGAAAATTTGACAAGTCGTTCAATGAGGCCGCCTACAACGGCATGCAACGCTGGACCAAGGAGACGGGTAAGCCGTACCTGGAGTTTGAAATTGCCAATGAGTCGCAGCGCGAGCAAGCGATTCGTCGTATGGCCGAAAAAGGCGCCAACCCCATCATCGGGGTTGGCTTCAGCCAGGCCTCGAGCATCGAAAAAGTTGCCAAGGAGTTCCCCAAACTCAAATTTGCGATCGTCGACATGGTGGTGAATTTGCCCAATGTGGAGTCGGTTGTGTTCAAAGAGCAAGAGGGCAGCTTCCTGGTTGGGGCGATGGCTGCCATGGCCAGCAAGACCGGCAAGGTGGGTTTTGTGGGTGGCATGGATATCCCCTTGATTCGCCGTTTTGCGTGCGGCTACGAGCAGGGCGCTAAATTTATCAACGCCAAGGCTGAGGTTTATCAGAACATGACGGGCACCACCGGTGCGGCCTGGAACGACCCAGGTCGCGGTGGTGAGCTGGCCAAGGCGCAATTTGCCAAAGGCGCAGATGTGGTCTTCGCGGCTGCCGGTGGAACGGGCATTGGCGTCTACCAGGCTGCCAAAGATAGCGGCAAGCTCGCCATTGGCGTGGACAGCAATCAGAACCATTTGCAGCCGGGCACCATGCTGACCTCAATGCTCAAGCGCGTGGATGTGGCGGTCTACAACGTATCGAAGAATCACAAGCCGGGCGTCACTGTACTGGGCCTCAAAGAGGGCGGTATTGACTACGCCGTGGACACGCACAATGCCAAGTTGGTGAGCGCCGACATGAAGAAGAAAGTGGATGCCGCCAAGGCCGACATCATCAGCGGCAAGATTAAGGTCGCCGATTACATGGCAGGTAACGCCTGCAAGTATTGAGCGCGGCGCAGTCCGCACGGGGTCTGGCTCCCGGTGGGCTTGACGTTTGGTCCCACCGAAGGGCGCTTGCCAGTGGCAGCGCCCGACCGATTGCAGCGCTTTGGATTCTTTGAACAGCCAGCCTGAAAAAAGCAGAGACGGCACGCATTGGGCCGTGGAGATGCTTGGCATCAACAAGCGCTTTGGCGAAACCCAGGCCAATGATGATGTCAACCTGCGCGTGGCGGTGGGCTCCGTGCACGGTTTGGTTGGCGAGAACGGCGCGGGCAAAAGCACGCTGATGTCGGTGCTGTATGGCTTGTATGCGCCAGACAGTGGGCAGATTCGCTTGGCTGGACACGCGGTGCAGATTCGAAGCGCCGACGACGCCATTGCCAATGGCGTGGGTATGGTGCACCAGCATTTCATGTTGGTTGAGACCCTGAGTGCAATCGAAAACATCATGCTCGGTGCCGAACCGCATTGGTTTTTACCCGCAGCGCTCGAGCAGGTGCGATCGACCTTGTCCGCATTGATGTCCACGACGGGCTTGCAGGTTCGGCTTGATCAGTTGGTTGCAGATTTGCCAGTGGGCGAGCGCCAGCGCCTGGAGATACTGAAGGCGCTTTATCGAGGCGCAAGGCTTTTGATTTTGGATGAGCCCACCGCGGTGTTGACGCCTCAGGAAACCCAGCAGCTCTTTGGTGTGCTGCGCCAGTTGCGTGATCAAGGCACGACCGTGGTCTTGATTACCCACAAGTTGCATGAAGTCATGGCTTTGTGCGATCAGGTGACGGTTATGCGGGGTGGGCGAGTGGTTCAGGAGTTGCCCATCGCCAAGGCCTCTGTGGACGCCCTGGCTGAGGCCATGGTGGGTCGCGAAGTCAATCTGGGCCGAGCCCCAACAAACAGTCAAACACCGGGGGAGACCTTGTTGCAAGCCAGCAGCTTGCGCTACACCGACGCGTTTGGCGTACAACGTCTGCGCGATGTATCCCTGGCGCTGCGAGCCGGCGAGATCGTTGGCTTGGCGGGGGTCTCTGGCAACGGGCAGAGCGAATTGCTAGATGTGTTGGCCGGCCTGCTTGCACCGGATAGGGGTGAGCTGATTCTGTGCGGTCACCGCTATGCTGCCGGGTCTTGGCACGACGGCGCCCAAGCGCGAGCCCACGGCTTAGCCCATGTGCCCGAGGATCGTCAGGCCCGAGCGCTGGTATTGGACTTTGCCGCCTGGGAGTCAGCCGTTTTGGGATACGACAGTTTGCCCACCTATTGCGAGCGTGGTTGGATGAATCAGGCTGCGATGCATCAGGCAACTGCTGCCATGATGAAAGCCTTTGATGTTCGACCGCCCAATCCGGATCTGCCCAGCGGTCAATTTTCGGGCGGTAATCAGCAAAAATTTGTGCTGGCGCGCGAACTGGGCCAACAACCCCGGGTCTTGTTGGTGGGGCAGCCGACCCGTGGCGTGGACATCGGTGCCATTGAATTCATTTATGCGCGCTTGCGTGCGCTGCGAGATGCCGGGTGCGCCATTTTGTTGGTTTCCAGTGATCTTGACGAGATCATGAGTTTGTCTGATCGCGTGTTGGTGATGCACCAGGGCGCACTCACCGGTAATCTGGCGCATCAAGACTGCACGCCTGCGCGCCTGGGTCTGTTGATGGCAGGAGGCAGCGCGTGAGCCAAGTGCGGCCTTTGCCCCACTGGGCCGACGTTTATGTCTTGCCGCTGTTTTGCTTGCTGGTGGCGATGCTGGCAGCAGGCTTGGTGGTGGCTTGGGTTGGTCAGGATCCAGCGCAGGTCTTGTCGGTTCTGGTGCAGGGTGCTTTTGGGTCTGCACGCGGCTGGGGTTATACGCTGTACTACACCACGACATTTGTGTTGACCGGCCTTGCGGTGGCTGTGGCGTTTCATGCGGGCTTGTTCAATATTGGCGGAGAGGGTCAGGCCGTTATGGGTGGCCTGGGTACGGCGCTGGTGGCGCTGTGGTTATCCACCGTGTTGCCTGGCTGGTTGATGTTGCCATTGATGTTGGTTGCTGGCGCCGTGTTTGGCATGGTCTGGGCCGCCATACCGGGGTATTTGCAGGCCTACCGGGGCAGTCACGTGGTGATCACCACCATCATGTTCAACTTCATTGCCAGCAGCGTGCTGGTGTACGTGTTGGTCAACCATTTGCGCCCGCCTTCTGCGATGGCGGTGGAGAGTGTGTCTTTTGCAGCCAGTGCCAAGTTGCCAGCGGTGCATGAAATGCTAGCCGCCATTGGCCTGAGCTGGCCAGCTTCACCGCTGAATGCCAGTTTTTTCCTGGCTATGGCAGCGGCCGTGGGCGTGTGGGTGTTTTTGTGGAAGACGCGCCTGGGCTATCGGCTGCGGGCCGTTGGCGCCAGCGCCAGCGCAGCGCATTACGCGGGCATCGATGCACGTCGCCAATTGCTCATAGCGATGGCAATTTCAGGCGCGCTGGCTGGCATGGTGGGGATGAACGAGATTGCCGGCGTTAGCGGCCGCCTGATTCTGGACTTTGTCAGCGGTGCGGGCTTTACCGGCATTGCGGTCTCGCTCATGGGACGCAACCACCCCGCGGGCATTGTCATGGCCAGTTTGTTGTTTGGCGCCTTGTTTCAGGGGGGAGCCGAAGTGGCTTTTGAAGTACGCGGTTTCAGTCGTGACATGGTGGTGATGCTGCAAGGGTTTATCGTGCTGTTTTCTGGCGCAATGACCTATGTGTTTGCCCCCGTTCTGGGGCGTTTGCTCAGCGCCCTGGGTTTGTTGCGCGAGCCTGGCGCGGGAGGGTGATGCCTTGGATCCGATGTTCATCCCTGACTTGCTGGCTTCCACGATGCGCGTGTCAACCCCGCTCATTTTTTGTGCGTTGGCGGGCTTGCTCTCTGAGCGCTCGGGGGTGGTGGATATCGGTTTGGAAGGCAAGATGCTCGCTGGTGCGTTTGCGGCTGGTGCAGCAGGTGCAGCGACGGGCTCATTACCCTTGGCACTGCTGGCAGCGCTGGGCATTGGCATGGTGCTGTCATGGATGCATGGTCTTGCGTGTGTGAGCTTTCCGGGCGATCAGGTGGTCTCGGGCGTGGCGATCAACATCATCGCCGCGGGCCTGACCATGGTGTTGGGTATTGCCTGGTTTGCGCAAGGCGGCCAGACGCCACCCGTATCGGATGCAGTTCGCATCAAGGCCCTGTGGCCAGAGCTGTCGGCAGCGCTGAGCCAGTGGCATGTCGTTGGCGCCTATCTGGGCCATGTTCTGCTCGGGCACGACGCACTGGTATACCTTGCGTTCGTTTTGGTGCCCTGCATCTGGTGGTTACTGTGGCGCACGCGCTTTGGGCTGCGGCTGCGCGCCGTGGGTGAAAACCCGCATATGGTGGCTGTTGCGGGCGTGTCAGTCAGGCGGCTACGGTATGCGGCGCTGACGATGAACGGGATGTTGTGTGGCCTGGCAGGCTGCTATCTGGTGCTGGTGCAAAGCGCGGTTTTTTCCCACAACATGACCGCAGGGCGGGGCTTTATGGCACTGGCGGCGCTGATCTTTGGGCGTTGGCAGCCAAGCAACGCGCTATGGGCCTGCCTGTTGTTTGGTTTTCTGGACGCGACGGCAATTCGTCTGCAGGGTGCGAGTTTGCCTGTCTTCGGTGAAATTCCGGTGCAGGCGATACAAGCCTTGCCTTACCTGTTGACGGTGGTGCTGCTGGCCGGTTTTATTGGCAAGGCCATCGCGCCGCGTGCGTTGGGCAAGCCCTATCTATGAGCTTTCTGAGTCCGCAAGTTGTGTTGACTTGACCTGGCTCACCACCGAATGATCCGAGCCACTACGCCTGCCCTGGCGTTGACCTGAATTGCCGCTATGCTTGTCGCATGAAATTGATAGACCGTATACCGTTTCCGGTGCTGCTGCTGGCCGCCATCTGGCTCGCCGTGGCGCCGATCACACCTGAGCCGCATTTGGTCGAGAAGATGCGTATGTTGCTTTCCGGTACCCTACACCGACCGATCGACATCTTCGATCTCTTGATGCACGCAACGCCCTTGGTGCTGCTGTGCATTCGGCTGGTTCGGATGGGGCTGCAAAGGGGCTCAAAAGAATAGTGGCAAATAGCGACGCCCCGCTCAGCACCAAGGCTTGCGCCGTAATCACCCATTGATAACCATCACTCAGTAGTGGATGCTGCCGGGTGCGCCGCCTCCAAGGGCGATAGCGTCACCGTTGATGGCGCGCGCACGTGGCGAGCACAGAAAGGCGATCACGTCGGCCACTTCGGCAGCATCGAGCAAGTGGTGAATGCTGTTGCGCTGGGCCATCTGGGCCTCCACGTCCCTGGCGCTTAAGCCCTGTGCTGCAGCCCGGTTTTCAATGAGCGCGGCTGTGCGCTCGGTGCGGGTTTGTCCCGGGTGCACCACCAACACATGAATGCCAAATGGACCGAGCTCGTCAGCCATGTTCTTGCTCAGGGCGCTGAGCGCCACATTGCGCACGCTACCCACAGCGTTACCGGTTTGTCGGGCTGCCAGGCCGCTGATATTGATGATTCGGCCCCAGCCCTGCGCCTTCATGCCGCCGATGACTTGCTGCGCACAGCGCAGATAGCCCATTACTTTGATGTTCAATTCCTGATGAAAAAAAGACGAGGAAATCTCCAATGTGCCTGGGGGTGGTCCATAGCCAGCGGGCTCAGCGGCAGCGTTGACCAGAATGTCGATGTTCCCACCCAGCTGAGAAACTGCCTGAGCGAATGCATGGCGGACTTCATCGTCGCGGCTGGTATCGGCACGAACCGTGACGACCGGGTGCGCGCTGGCCTGACTAATCTCCAATGCGGCGCGTTGCAGGGGGCCGTCTTGTCGCGCCAGAATGGCCACCTGAACACCTTCTTGCGCCAGCGCTAGCGCGACTGCTTTGCCAATGCCACGGCTGCCGCCACTGATGAGTGCGCGCTTGCCTGCGAGTTGAAGATCCATGGATGTTTCCTGGTATTTGGGCTGGTTCGGGTGAGGCTTTAAAAGTTCGCCCCGCGCATGACCCGCCATGACTGAAGACGAAGTGCAAGAACGGCACCGGCCAGGATGCCAGCCAGCGCGATGACGCTGATCACGCTCAGGGTAGATATGCCAGAGAGTCCCTGGCCCACAGTACAGCCGCCCGCAGTGATGCCACCGATGCCCATGCAGATCGCACCGATGACGTGCGAGCCGGTGTCGCGCACACTGTGCAGGCCTTCCCAGCGAAAAGAGCCGCTTCGCAGGGCCTGCAGGGCAGCACCGACGATCACACCGGCCACCAGAGTAGTGCCATAGCCAAAGCGGCTTTCGGTGCTTAGTGCCTCCAGTGTGCGCGCAGACGGACCGACAAAGCTCAGCGCCTCGAAAGACTGGCCGGAGCCGATCAGGTAACTGGCCTCCAGAGTCTGCGGGTGCTCTTGCACCAGACCCAGCGACCCGCTAATCCACCACATCAACACCAGGCACAGCCCGATGCCCAGCCCGCCCATCACGCTGGCGCGGTCCTGCCGGAACGATCTGGAACGCAAGACCCAAGCCAGGAGCGCACCAGCAATCAGAAGGCTGAGCAGCAGCCCAGATCTCGCCAGATCCAGGCCCACGGCCTGCGCCAGCCAGCTTGGCAACAAGCTGTTGATGTCGGTGATTTGGACTTGGTCGACGCTGCGATTGCGCCAATCCATCAGAAAGCCGCGCGATGTGATCTGTGCGCTGGCGCCCATGACCACAAAGACCAGCAATGCTTTGAAACTGCCCGCGCCCAGCCGCAATAAAGTCTTGCTGGCACAGCCCGAGGCCAGCACCATGCCAAACCCAAATAAAAGCCCGCCACACAGGGCAGAAAGCCACAACAGGCGGTGCACCGAATAGACCGAATCCGCAGGCTCGATCTGGCCTGACCACGCCAAGCCCCAAAATCCCAGCATGGCTACGGCAATCGCTAAGGCCCACATGCGCATGCGGGTCCAGTCGCCCATATTGACAATGTCGCTGACGGCACCCATGGTGCAGAAATGGGATTTTTGGGTGACCCAGCCAAAAACGACCGCCAGCACAAAACTCAGCACCAGAAGGAGCTGCTGCAGGTCATGAAACTCGGCCAGCGACATAAAAGGATTCTAGGTTGGGGCCTTGGCGCCAAGTCCTTGACCTTGATACGTGCTTGACAGCCTACGTCTTCGATAATGTCGACACACTGTGTTTGTGACGTGTTTACCCTCTACTCTGTTGATCTCATGACATTGCAAAGCTTTTGGACCCAATATTGGCCCTTGGTGCTGATCGTGGCCTGGTTTGGCTACAAACTGTGGAACACACGGCGCGTTCGCGCCATGCTGCCGCGCCTGCGCCAGTCGGGTGCTGTGTTAATCGATGTGCGCACAGCCGGCGAATTCGCCGGCGGGCATGCCCCGGACAGCATCAATATTCCCCTGGCTGAACTGGGCTCGCGCTTGTCAGAGGTGCCACGGGGCGTGCCCCTGGTGCTGTGTTGTGCCAGTGGCAGCCGCAGTGGCATGGCCAAGATGCTGTTGCGCCGTCACGGCTACAAACCGGTGTACAACATCGGCAACTGGGGTCACCTGCTGACAACGTGAGGCGGCATTCAGGCCGACAGGCCTTGCATCAGTGCGTAAAGGTCAGACTTCCCCTCAAACCCAATACCAGGCAACTCAGGCAAGGTCACAAAGCCATCCTCGACCCGCACGCCATCCGGAAATCCGCCGAAAGGTTGGAACAAGTCGGGGTAAGACTCGTTGCCCCCAAGGCCCAGTCCCGCTGCGATGTTCAAAGACATCTGGTGCCCGCCGTGGGGTACGCAGCGGCTGGCAGACCAGCCATGTTGTTTGAGCATGTCTAACGTTCGCAGGTACTCCACTAAGCCATAGCTCAGAGCACAGTCGAATTGCAGCCAGTCTCGATCGGCGCGCATGCCACCGTAGCGGATCAGGTTGCGCGCATCCTGCATGGAAAACAGGTTCTCACCAGTGGCCATGGGCTTGGGGTAGTAGTTGCGCAGCGCCGCTTGCAGCTCGAAATCCAATGGGTCACCGGGCTCCTCGTACCAGAACAAGTCGTACTGTGACAGGGCCTTGGCGTAGGCGATAGCGGTGTCCAGGTCAAAGCGGCCGTTGGCATCGACTGCCAGTTTCTGGCCATCTTGCAAGACACTGAGCACGGAGTCGATGCGCCGCAGATCCTCACCAAGGTCGGCGCCGCCGATCTTTTTTTTCACCACCGCGTAGCCGCGATCGATGTAACTGCGCATCTCGTCTTTGAGCTGGCTATGGTCTTGGCCCGGGTAGTAGTAGCCCCCTGCGGCATAGACGAACACCTTGGGGTTGGCCGGTGCATCGCCATAGTGCTCAGCCAAGTAACGAAACAAGGGCTTTTCGGCAATCTTGGCTGTGGCATCCCAGAGGGCCATATCAATCGTTCCCATGGCCACCGATCGCTCACCGTGACCGCCTGGTTTTTCATTGGTGAACATGCAAGCCCAGACCTTGTGAGGATCGAGATTGCTGGCGTCTTCCAAGAGAAGGCTTTCCTCGCTGGCCTCAAGCACCCTGGGGATAAATCGCTCCCGCATGAGTTGCCCTTGGCCATAACGACCGTTGGAGTTAAAGCCGTAGCCCACCACCGGTTTGCCGTCACGGATGACGTCGGTGATAACCGCCACCAAGCTCAAAGTCATCTTGCTGAAATCGATGTACGCATTGCGAATCGGCGAGCTGATGGGAAAGGTTTTTTCGCGGATGTCCACGATTCTCATGCTAAGTTTCTCCGAGTTTTTTGGCTGTCTGTGCAGGTCACATGCCAGCACAAAGGGGAAATTTCAATTAACGGTTTTGGCCTGTACGCTGTGCGGGGGGCGCCGGATTGGCCTGTCACCCCGTGCGCTTAGCCACAGCAGGCAGTCAAGCTTATGCGTCGCGAGTCCGCGCGTAATGCAACAGGGCCGCGATCTTAGGTTAAAAACAGGGCCTTGCTCGTTCGCGTCAATTAGACCGTGGGCCCATTTGGAGATAGCCATGGCGAAAACGCAGAAGCAGCGTCGAGGTTTGCTGATCAAGGGTGGCCAACTGGCTTTATTGGGGGCCGGAGGTTTGTCAGCCTGGATTCAAAACGTTCTGGCGCTGGGCGTGGTGTACCTACCTGCGGGAATTTACAAGCTGCAAGGGGATGTTCAAATCAACGGCCAGCCCGCGCGCGAGGGCTCGCCAGTGCGCGCCGGCGACACGGTGCGCACCGGCCCTGGGGCCCAGGCGATTTATGTCATTGGCAAGGACGCCTTCTTACAGCGTGGGGATAGCGCGGTGCAGTTCGGTAACGACGCCAGCAAAGACTTCTTGCGGGTCATCAGCGGCAGATTGTTGTCGGTTTTTGGCAGCGGCCAAAAGACGCTGCTAACGCCCACGGCGACCATGGGAATCCGGGGCACGGGTTGTTACATCGAGGTGCAGGAGACGGAGGTGTATTTTTGCCTGTGTTACGGCCGGGTCAACCTCGTTCCGCTGGCTGACCCGAGCCAGGCCACTGAGATTGAAACCACGCATCATGATCATCCGCTGAAAATTTACCGCGGCTCGGGGATGCCGGTGATGGTTGATGCCAGTGTGATCAACCACACGGATGCTGAGTTGATCATGCTGGAGACCTTGACAGGTCGGCGTCCGCCGTTTGTTCGCGCCGACGGCACTGGGCCGAGATACTGAATCTCAAGCCTCTCTTCAAAGAGAGGCTTGAGCCCCGGCGCGTGCCAATACCTACATCAACAAGTGTTCACCCGCGTTGTCGCCGCCGAGCGTGACGTAATTCACTTTGCGAATGTCAAACAGCTTTCGTCCGCCCGCATAGCTGATTGAGCTTTGAACATCCTGCTCCATCTCGATCAGGGTGTCGGCGAGCTTGCCCTTGATGGGCTCCAGAATCCGCTTGCCTTCCACATGGCGGTATTCGCCCTTGTTGTAGTCGCTGGCTGAGCCGTAATATTCTTTGAACAATCCACCGTCTACTTCAACGGTTTTGCCGGGGCTTTCTTCATGGCCCGCAAACAGGGACCCAATCATCACCATGGTGGCCCCAAAACGAATGCTTTTGGCGATATCGCCGTGGTCGCGGATACCACCATCGGCGATGATGGGCTTGGTGGCAACCCGGGCACACCATTTCACCGCGCTGAGTTGCCAGCCACCAGTGCCAAAGCCAGTTTTGAGTTTGGTGATGCAGACTTTGCCGGGCCCCACGCCCACTTTGGTGGCATCGGCGCCCCAGTTCTCCAGGTCGATCACGGCCTCTGGCGTGGCGACGTTGCCAGCGATGATGAAGCTACCGGGCAGCTTTTGCTTGATGTAGCCGATCATTTCCTTGACGCTGTCGCTGTGACCATGCGCAATGTCGATCGTCACGTACTCGGGGGTCAGGCCGAGCGCCACCAGTTTGTCCACGGTGTCGCGGTCGGGCTGTTTGACGCCCAATGAAATGGACGCATAAAGGCCTCTGGCATGCATGTCACGGACAAATTTGACATTGTCCAAGTCAAACCGATGCATCACATAAAAGTAGTTGTTTTGCGCCAGCCAAATACAAATGGCTTCGTCGACCACGGTTTTCATATTTGCCGGCACCACCGGCAAACGGAAATGACGCGGGCCCAGTTGCACCGACGCATCGCATTCGGATCGGCTCTCCACCCGACACTTGCGGGGCAGCAGGAGAATGTTGTCGTAGTCAAAGATTTCCATGATCAAGCGTCTTTCCAATGGCAGGTGAAAAAGAGAGCGCTTGGACTGCTGCCGGTTTTGCTGCTGCAGGTCAATTGTCTGCGGGCAAAAAAAACCGGGCTGCAATGGCTTGGGCCCGGTGCCTGATTCTAGCCGCTTGGCAAGAGCCTGTTTTCCGCGCCCTGGGAGGTCGGGCTAAGGGTTTGTCGGGCAGCTGGCATGGGCCAGCCCGATCACTTGGCCTTGGGGCGTCTGCAGCCAGGCCACCAGCTCTGTGCGATCGGGCTGCATGCCCTCGGGCATGCTCATGGCTCTGAGCTCTGCGGCGTGCCAGGCCCCATCCTTCTTCTGAAAGTTTGGTTGGCCCCAGGTTTGCTGCAGCACATTGCGCACAAGTCGGCGCTCAATTGGGGAGCCCTCGGCTCCGGCGCTCAGGCGCTCGATCATCAAGACCCAAAGGTCGAGCCGTGGCCAGGGCAGTTTGTCCTGCTGAATCGTCAGATCGATCGTTATTCCTCGGTAGGGGCCCACAGCAACACCAAAGCTGATACTGAGATCAAGTTTTTCATTCCGGTGCACAGGGGTATCGACTTGAATCTGCGTCAGCACTGGCTTGGCGCCAGTATGTTGGAGTCGCTCCAGCGCTTGGCTTGACTCAGCAGCCGATAAAGGGGCGTTGTCGCCTTTTGGGCTAGGGACGATCCAGTCCAGACTCAAGCCAGGCACCTCGCCACTGGCAGCGTGCGCACTCTGCCAGCAGGATTCACAGTCTGCACTGATAAAGCGTTCATGCAGGGCTTGCGGCCCCTTGACTGAGCTGCCTTGACACACCGCCTGGGCATGGACGCTTTGCATCAGGACAATGCTCGTCAATGTGCTAATCCAGACGGCCACACGGGCTGGCAGGCTAGGTTGATTCGCTCGAATAGGCACTTCCTACAATCCTCGTATGCAGTCTGATCATGAACTCCAACCGGCCACCGACGCCGGTCTGTTGCGGCACTTGAATCCGGAGCAACGCGCTGCAGTGACTTTACCCGCTGTTCATGCGCTCATTCTGGCTGGCGCCGGCTCGGGCAAGACCCGCGTGCTCACGACCCGCATTGCCTGGCTGCTACAAACGGGCCTGGTCTCGCCCGGCGGTATTTTGGCGGTGACGTTCACCAACAAGGCGGCCAAAGAGATGCTGACGCGCTTGTCGAGCATGTTGCCTCTGAACGTGCGCGGCATGTGGATTGGTACTTTTCACGGGTTGTGTAACCGTTTTTTGCGCGCGCACCACAAGCTCGCCGTCCTTCCCCAAAGTTTTCAGATTTTGGACACGCAGGATCAGTTGTCCTCTCTGAAGCGTCTGTACAAACAATTTGGCCTGGACGATGAGCGCTTTCCTGTCAGGCAGATGCAATGGTTTATCAACAGCTGCAAGGAAGACGGTCTGCGCGCGGCGGCGGTTCCCGTGCGCGATGATGAAACCCGTCGCAAGGTCGAGATTTACCAGCTGTATGAGCAACAGTGCCAGCGTGAAGGCGTGGCCGACTTTGCCGAATTGTTGTTACGCAGTTATGAAGTGTTGCGCGACCATGACCCCGTGCGTGAACACTACCAGCGGCGTTTCCGACACGTGCTGATTGACGAGTTTCAGGACACCAACCGATTGCAGTACGCCTGGATCAAGATGCTCACCGGCACCGGTGCACACGGCGATGTGAGTGCTCCTTTCATGCCCAGCGGCTCGGTGATGGCGGTGGGCGATGATGACCAGAGCATTTACGCCTTTCGTGGCGCCAATGTGGGCAATATGGCCGACTTTGTTCGGGAATTCAAGGTCGAGCACCAGATCAAGCTTGAGGAAAACTACCGCAGCGGCAGCAATATCCTGGACAGCGCTAACGCGCTGATCAGCCATAACAACAACCGCTTGGGCAAAAACCTGCGCACTGCCCAAGGCCCCGGTGAGCCCGTGCGCCTGTTTGAGGCCAGCAGCGACTTTCTGGAGGCGCAGTGGGTGGTTGAGGAGACCAAGCAGCTCGTTCGCGATGGCATGGCGCGCCAGGAGGTGGCGGTTTTGTACCGCTCCAACGCGCAAAGTCGGGTCATCGAGACGGCCTTGTTCAATGCCGGCATGCCTTACAAGGTGTATGGCGGCCTGCGCTTTTTCGAGCGCGCCGAAATCAAGAATGCGCTGGCTTATCTTCGCCTGTTGGAAAACCCCCGTGACGACACCAGTTTTCTTCGCGTGGTGAACTTCCCGGCGCGTGGCATCGGCATGCGCAGCATTGAACAGCTGCAGGATGCGGCTCGCGCCAGTGGCTGCGCCCTGAGCGAGGCGGTCACGCTTGTGGCGGGCAAGGCAGGTAGCAACCTGGGGGCTTTTGTGGCCAGCCTGGACGTTCTGCGCGAAAGGGTCCAGGGTTGCAGTCTGCGCGAAATTATCGAAGCCATGCTGGAGCACAGCGGCCTGATTGCCCATTACCGTGCCGATCGGGAAGGCGCAGACCGGGTTGAGAACTTGGAGGAGTTGGTCAACGCCGCTGAGAGCTTTGTCACCACCGAAGGCTTTGGACGCGATGCCGTGGCATTGCCGCTTGATGAACTCGCGCCAGCTTTGACCCAGTCGCCAGCCTCACAAGGCCTGGATGCGGACCTGGCCGAAGCCGAGACATTTTTGCCTGACCAGGAAACCGGCGAAACGCAGTCACCGCTTTCGGCGTTCCTGACGCACGCCGCGCTGGAGGCGGGCGACAACCAAGCCCAGGCCGGGCAGGATGCGGTGCAACTGATGACGGTTCACGCCAGCAAGGGCTTGGAATTTGACTGTGTCTTCATCACGGGCCTGGAAGAGGGCTTGTTCCCGCATGAAAACTCGATGACCGACAAAGCAAGCCTGGAAGAGGAGCGGCGCTTGATGTACGTGGCGATCACGCGTGCGCGCAAGCGCCTGTACCTGAGCCACTCACAGACCCGAATGCTTCATGGTCAGACGCGTTACAACTTGCAGAGCCGTTTTTTCGATGAGCTGCCCGATGAGGCATTGAAGTGGATCACCCCCAGGCACGGCGCAAATCTGAGCCACAGCCTGGGACTGGAGGGCGCTTCAGGGTCCTGGTCGGACGCGGGCCACGCCAGCACCACATCGCTGCAACGGGGCGATTACGGTCGATTTGCGCAAGCGGCGGCACAGCCCAAGGCGCAGGCACAAGCCCAATTTCAGGTAGGACAAAAGGTGTTTCACAACAAGTTCGGCGAGGGCACGGTGCGCCAGCTGGAGGGGCAGGGCGCCGACGCACGCGCGCAGATCAACTTTCCCCGCCACGGCGTGAAGTGGCTGGCGCTGTCCATCGCAAAGCTCACCCCCCTTCCTTGATGCCGCCGCAGCCTTGCAGGCTGCTGTTCAAGCAAGGCCTTCGGTCTCAAAGCTGTCGCGGAAGGTGAAGTAAAGCGAGGTAAAAAATACAGAGGCTAGCAAGAGCAGCGTGGGAAACGCCATGCTAGCGGCCAGGTTGGGGCTATCGAGCAGGCTGGCCAGTGTGGTTAGCACCATCATCGTCCCCAGCATCACGCCCACCCAGGAGATGCCAAATACCGTGAAAGCCCAGAAATTTCGAAAACAGGCCACGATACTGAAGAACATGCTCTTCATGGCCGGCATGCCATGCCAGTACACCAGCGCTGGTGCGTGCCAAAAAAGCAGGGACAAGGGAATGTGCAGCCCGATGAATACGAAGACCGCAGAGACGAAATCACCCGACTGAATGCTCTGGGCACTGGGCGCCTGGCCCCCCAAGTACATGCGAGCAAATCCGCCACCATCCACCAGATAAGCCAGGCCCAACACGCAGAGAAAGCCCAGTGCGTACATACCGCCCAAGGCCAACAGGCGCTGGGCAATCTCGGTGCCGGCCCGAAAGCCGCTGATGAGCAGTCGGGGCATCGGGAAGGTGCCGCTGTCAGCTTCCTTGCTGGCCACCATCAGCCCCAGCGTTGCAGCCGGTAGTAGCGTCATGGCCAGTGGCAGGCCGATGAACGGAATCATGGACGCCAATGACAGCCAGGCAATGAACATGAAGAACAAGCCCGCCATCGCCAGTGGCTGGCGGCGAAAGGTTCGCATACCCAGCGCCAGCCAGGTCCATCCTGTTTTGGCGGGCACCAGTCGCAGTTTCATGCAAGCCCCATGGCACGTGGGCGAGGTGTGTTCATCGCGGGATGGTTGCCATCCTGCTGTACACGTTGGCGCAGCAGACGCTCAAAGGGCGTGGGGTCATGCGCTTTGAGCAGACTGGCTTGCCGGGGCAAATGCTGGTCCCACAGGCGCGAGAGCCAGAATCGAAACGCCCCGGCCCTGAGCATGGCAGGCAGCAGTCGGTGCTCGGCCGCCGTCAAGGGACGCACGGCTTCGTAAGCGCTGACAAAGCGCTCTGCCAACTCGGGCTCGCTTGCCCGCGTATCTGCGTGCGTGCACCAATCGTTCAGACATACGGCCAGGTCAAACACAAACGTATCTACACCGGCGAAGTAGAAATCAAAAAACCCGCTTAGCGCCGGGCCGTTGGCACCCCTGACAAACATCACGTTGTCACGGAACAGATCGGCGTGAATAGGGCCGCGCGGCAGGCCCCGGTAATCAGCGCTGTCAGCCAGTGCGATCTGGAAAGTCAACTCATCCTTCAAGAGCTGTGCTTGTTGCGGCAAGAGGTAGGGCAACACCACTGGCACGGTTTCCCGCCACCAGCTCAGGCCACGTAAGTTGGGTTGTCGCAGTTCAAAGTCCAAACCCGCCAGATGCATTCGTGCCAGCATGTCGCCAACTTGCGCACAATGTTCACCGCTTGGCGAAAGCTCGCTGCTCCCGTGCAGTTTGTCCACCACCGCGGCAGGTTTGTTCTTCAGATTGAAAACCAATTCGCCCTGGGAATCGGCATGGGGCCGCGGTAGGGGAATACCTTTGTCGGCCAGGTGTTTCATCAAGCGCAGGTAAAAGGGCAGCTGCTCAAAGCTCAGCCGCTCAAAGACGGTCAGCACGTACTCATGCACCTGTCCCTTGCGCAACGTGTTAACGAAATAATTGGTATTTTCGATGCCACCTTTGCAGCCTTGCATGGCCTGAACAGGCCCCAGGCCCAGGCTTTGCAGAAGGGCATCGGCCTCAGGCACCGAAATGTCGGTGTACACCGCCATGAATTAAAACCCCAAGATTTTCCAGCTACGCTGACCATTGGTCGGAGCGACCTGGTACGCGGGCATGCCCCCCTTGGGTTGGACATCGATAGAGCGGGTCTGTCCGCCCACCCGCAGTTCATCAATCACGGACCCTTTGTCCTCTAGGCGGATTCTTTCGCTACTTTGTTCGACACGCGTGCCCTGCGCCGCTGCAGCATCGGCCACTGGGGCGGGGTTGCCCTGTTGTGCCTGCGCCGACAGGCCGATGGCCAGGCTTAGGCTGAGCGACAGTCGCTTGGCATACAGGCAGAGTTGGGGTGTGGTTGGGCGCATGTGCTCATTGTAGGTGCCTAGCGCTCAGTCAGTGCCAAACCGGCCTTGAAGAACCGCTCCCCGCGGCGGCGCCCGAAGCTGAGCTCCCTTGTGTGAGCAGGCACAATGACGGCATGACCGACGCGACTGAAAAAATGCTGCTTTTGCTGGACGGCTCGAGCTACCTGTACAGAGCGTTTCACGCCATGCCCGATCTGCGCGCGGTCGCTGGTGACCCACAGAGTGCGCCAACCGGCGCGATACGCGGCATGATCAATATGTTGCAAAGCCTGCGCAAAGACTATCCAGCCAGTTATGTGGCCTGTGTTTTTGACGCCAAAGGCCCTACCTTCCGGGACGAAATCTACCCGCAGTACAAAGCCAACCGCTCGCCCATGCCGCCCGATTTGCGGCTGCAGATTGAGCCGATTCACGAGGTGGTTCGGCACATGGGTTGGACGGTGCTTGATGTGCCCGGCGTCGAGGCGGACGACGTGATCGGCACACTTTCTCATCAGGCGGCGCGGCAAGGCATACCTGTCGTCATTGTCAGTGGTGACAAAGACCTGGCGCAGCTGGTCAACGATCAAATCATTATTGTTGACACCATGAACGGTAAGCGCCGTGACGTGGCCGGAGTTCGCGAGGAGTTTGGCGTCTCCCCAGAGCAGATGCTGGACTACCAGACCCTGGTTGGCGATACGGTTGATAACGTTCCTGGCGTGCCCAAAGTTGGCCCCAAAACAGCGGTGAAGTGGCTCGATGAATATGGGTCGCTGGAAAAAATCGTCGAAAACGCCCAGGCGATCAAGGGGGTGGTCGGTGAGAACTTGCGCCAGTCCCTGTCCTGGTTGCCCACAGCTCGGTCCCTATTGACCATCAAAACCGACTGCAACCTGAGCGACTGGGTGCCAGGGCTGCCAACCCTGGAGGCCTTGCGCACCCAGGCGGCCGATGAAGCCGCTTTGCTAGCGTTTTATGAGCGATTCGGTTTTAAAGGCCTTTTGCGCAGCTTGCAAACGCCAGCGGCGCAGAGTACCCAGGCCAGCGCCAAGCCTTCGGGCCCAGTCAGCGCCGACGCTGCGGCAGATTTGTTTGAAGGAACGCCGCATGCCAAACCGAGTGCTCCGTTGGCGACGCGCTATGAAACCATTTTGAGTTGGGACGATTTCGATCGCTGGCTGGCCCGATTGCACGCGGCAGATCTGGTGGCACTGGACACGGAAACCACCTCGCTGGACGGAATGCGTGCCAGACTGGTGGGAATCAGCCTCAGCGTGGCGGTGGGGGAGGCGGCCTACATCCCGCTGGCTCATCAGTACGCCGGAGCGCCCGACCAGTTGCCCATTGACCAGGTATTAGCCCGCCTGAGCCCATGGTTGCAAGATCCTGTGCGTGCCAAATTGGGCAGCACATCAAATACGACCGCCACGTCATGGCCAATTGCGGCATCGAGGTGCGCGGTTATGTGCACGACACCATGCTGCAAAGCTATGTGTTGGAAGTGCACCGACCGCACGGCCTGGCCAGTCTGGCAGAGCGCCACCTGGGCCGAAAAGGCCTGAGTTTCGAAGACTTATGTGGCAAAGGGGCTGCCCAGATCGGTTTTGACCAGGTTGATCTAGCCCGCGCTACGCAGTATTCCTGCGAGGACTCGGACATGACCTTGCATGTTCACCACCACCTTTGGACCCTTTTGGCACAGGATGAGAAATTAAGACGGATTTACGAGCTGGAAATCGCCAGCAGCGAGGCCTTGTTCAGAATCGAGCGCAATGGCGTGCTCATTGACGGCCCAACGCTTGCGCAGCAAAGCCAGGAGTTGGGCGAGCGCATTGTCGGCATTGAGGCGCAGGCACATGAGCTGGCCGGGCAGTCGTTTAACCTGAGCAGCCCAAAACAAATCAGCGAGATTTTCTTCGGTCAGCTGGGCTTGCCCGTGGTGAAGAAAACCGCCACTGGCGCGCCGAGCACGGACGACGAGGTCTTGCAAAAGCTGGCAGAAGACTATCCTTTGCCAGCCAAAATTTTGGAGTACCGGGGACTGGCCAAGCTCAAGGGCACCTACACCGACAAATTGGCCCAGTTGGCGCTGCCCGAAACCGGTCGGGTGCACACCCATTACGCCCAGGCAGTCGCGGTGACTGGGCGTCTGTCCAGCAACGACCCGAACCTGCAGAACATTCCGATTCGCACCGCCGAGGGGCGCCGCGTGCGCGAGGCGTTTGTGGCGCCGGCTGGCTGTAGCATTGCCAGCGCTGACTACAGCCAGATTGAGCTGCGCATCATGGCGCACCTAAGCGACGACGCAGCCTTGCTCAAGGCTTTCCATGACGGGCTGGACGTGCACCGGGCGACGGCAGCCGAAATTTTTGGTTTGGATACCGCCAGCGTCAGCGCCGAGCAAAGGCGTTATGCCAAGGTGATCAATTTTGGTTTGATCTACGGCATGAGCGCTTATGGTCTGGCCAAGGCGCTGGGCATCGACAACACGGCCGCCAAAAATTACATCACCCGTTATTTTGAGCGCTACCCCGGTGTGAAACGTTACATGGACAACACCCGTGCACTGGCCAAAACCCAGGGTTTCGTGGAAACTGTATTTGGGCGGCGCCTGTACCTGCCAGAGATCAATTCGCCCAACGGTCCGCGCCGCGCGGGGGCTGAACGCGCCGCTATCAACGCACCCATGCAGGGGACTGCCGCTGACCTGATCAAGATGAGCATGGTCAAGGTTCAGCAGGTGATCGATGCCCAAGGCCTGTCAACGCGCATGATCATGCAGGTCCACGATGAACTGGTGTTTGAAGTGCCCGACAAAGAGCTGGACTGGGTGCGGCACGATGTACCGCGCCTGATGGCAGGGGTGGCCGAGCTCAAGGTTCCCTTGTTGGCCGAGGTGGGTGTGGGCCCCAACTGGGAGCAGGCCCATTGAGGGCCGGGCGCCGGAGCATCACCCGTGTTAAGCCTTCAGATTGCGACTGTTTTTTTTGGTGCCTCGGTCTTGCTGGGCTTGTCCCCGGGTCCGGACAATCTGTTTGTCCTGATGCAATCTGCCACACACGGGCGTCGCGCTGGAATTCTGGTGGTGTTGGGTTTGTGCACCGGGCTGCTTGGCCACACCGCGGCGGTGGCACTGGGTCTGGCCGCCGTGGTGGCAGCCTCGGCGATCGCGTTCACGGTGCTTAAGTTCGTGGGCGCCGCCTACCTTTTGTACCTGGCTTGGTCGGCCTGGCGCGCACCAGCGGCTCAGGCCAGTGGTGCTGTCCTGCAGCCCCAAAGTGGCTCAAGCTTGTATTGGCGTGGCGTGCTGATGAACCTGAGCAATCCCAAGGTGGCGCTGTTTTTTTTAGCGTTCCTACCGCAGTTCGTCCAGCCGCAGCAAGGGCCAGTGGTCTGGCAAACCATTCAGCTCGGCGCGATTTTCATGTTGGCAACCTTGCTCACCTTTGGGGCGATCAGTTTTTTTGCCGCGTCCATTGGCAACTGGCTCAGACAATCTGCCCAAGCGCAAACCTGGATGAATCGCGGCAGCGCAGTTTTGTTTGCCGGTCTGGCTGTGCGCTTGGCGATCTCGCAGCGCTGAAGCCAGCGCTAGCCCAGCCCGTCGGTTTTATGCGCTTTCGACCAAGCGCCCGTCTCGCATGTCGGCGAGTGCCTGGTAGATTTCGGCCTGGGTATTCATCACAAACGGACCGTATTGCACGATGGGTTCTCTCAGAGGCATGCCCGCAATCAGCAAGAGCTTGGCATCCTCTGTGGCTTGCAATGCAATGCCGTCGCTGTGAGCCAGGTTTCGCAAAACAGCCATGTGTCGAATGGGCACAGCCTGGTCGGCCACTTTCACTGAGCCACGGTAGACGTAAATGAATGCATTCATGCCGGGGTCCAGAATTTGTTCAAAACTGGTGTGGGCAGGCATGTGAATGTCCAGGTACAGCGGCTGAGTACCTGATCGTGTGACGGCGCCTGTGACACCCTGGGTTTCGCCAGCGATGACTGTGATGTCCAGGCCGTCTTCTCGCTTAAAGTGCGGAAGCTCTGCGGCGTTGAAGTCTTTGTACCAAGGCGGGCACATCTTGTCTTTGCCGGGCAAATTGAGCCAGAGCTGAAACCCTTCCATCATTCCATATTCCTGTTGCGGAATCTCGGAGTGAATCACGCCTCGGCCAGCCGTCATCCATTGCACACCGCCGTTTTCTAGCAGGCCTTCGTTGCCTGCACTGTCGCGATGCAACAGGCGTCCCGCAATCATGTAGGTGATGGTCTCGAAGCCGCGATGGGGGTGGTCTGGAAAGCCTGCGATGTAGTCGTCGGGGTTGTCGCTGCCAAACGCATCGAGCATCAGAAATGGATCAAGCCGCAGCTGAAGATCGCTGGTGAGCACGCGGGTGAGTTTCACGCCAGCACCATCCGATGTGGGACGCCCCACAATCAGACGCTCTACCGTGCGAGGATTTTTGACAAGGGTAATGATCTGGTTGTTCATGTCGGAATTATTTTTATGTGTTTAGGGTGGCGCTAGCCCTTGATTTTAGTGGCTTGCTCATGGGAGAGCAGATTGAGGGGCCTGCTTTAGAAGGCGCAGCGCTGGTTCAGCATGCCTGCAAAGCGGGCAGCGTCATGCGGCGCGTTGCGACCAACTGCACGCGATCAGGCTACGGGACTTAAGTGCAGTAGCCACAACAAAGCACTGACGCTAAAGAACGACAGCGCGGTTGTCACAAGGCTGGCCACGGCGCTCACATCTTCCACGCCGTAGCTTTGGGCTAGCGTGGTGTAAATCCCGATCATCGGCATGGCAGAAAACAGCAGCGCCGCCGTCCAAAGTTCATTGGGCAAGGCTGCAAAACCCAACAAGGGCAGGATCACCAAGGCTGCCCAAACCAGCAGCGGGTGCACAACGAGTTTGCCCGCCACGATTGGCCATACCTCCTTGAATGAGGCGCCGCCGCCAAGGCCGACCAGGGTTCCGCCAATTACAAATAAGGACAAGGCTGCGCTGGCCGCAGCAATCATGTCAACCGTGCGCGTGAAGGCACTGGGCAAAGTCACGCCCGACACAGAGACCAGCAGGCCTGCGATCAGACCCAACATCAGGGGGTTGCGCGCCAAGCGCATCAATGCCGATCGACAGGCCGGCCAGACCTGGCCCGGCTTGCGGCCCATTTCCGCCAGAAACAGCAAGACAGGAATAACCACCAGGTTTTCCAGCATCATGTTCAAAGCCAAAGCAACACCAGCGACAGGCGGCATCAGCAATAGCAGCACCGGATAACCCACAAAGCCGGTGTTGGAGCATGACATGCCCATCGCGTAAATCGAAGACCTGACAGCGCTGACACCCTGGATGCGGCGCGTGTAGGCATAGCCAATGGCAATCACCGCCAGGGTTCCGACAAGGTAAGCCAGCAAGTAGCTGAGATTAAATATTTCTCGAACATGTTTGTCCGCCAGCGCTTTGAACAACAGGGCAGGCAGCGCCAGGTTGAGAACAAATCGGCCGATGATGCGCATGTCAGACTTGCCAAACAGCCCCGCTCGTGTCAGCCCATAACCCAGCAGCATCATGAGGTAGATCGGGCTGGTGATAGATAAAACGCTTTGCATCAGGACTGCTCGGGCAAGTGAGTGTGACCAGCTTGAGGTCAGCTAGGCTGGTCGGTAGCTTAGGTGGTGAGTGCGAGGCTGGAGTGCCTATTTACGCACTTCGTCGACCAGGGTTTTGAAGTCGTCGATGTCCTCGAAACTTCGGTAGACGCTGGCAAAGCGAACGTAGGCTACTTTGTCGAGCTTTTTGAGCTCACGCATCACAAGGCTTCCGATCTGCGTGGACAGCACTTCGCGCAAGCCCTGGCTGAGCAGCTTCTCTTCAATACGTTCGACCGCGCCATCGAGCTGTTCGGTACTGACCGGGCGCTTGCGTAGCGCCAGTCGCATCGAGGCAAGAAGCTTGGCGCGCTCGTAATCAATGCGCCGCCCGTCTTTCTTGACGATCGTCGGGAAATTGACTTCTGGATGCTCGTAGGTCGTGAACCGCTTGTCGCATGTCGCGCAGCGGCGCCGGCGCCGAATGAAGCTGCCGTCCTCGGCAACCCGGGTCTCTGCAACCTGGGTTTCTGGTTTGCCGCAAAAAGGACAGCGCATAGGCCAGAGGACTCAGCCGTAAACCGGAAAACGGGCCGTCAGTGCATTGACCCTGGCACGCACGGCGTCGATGTTGGCGCTATCGCGCGGGTTGTCCAGAACGTCAGCGATCAGGTTGGCCGTGAGCCGAGCCTCTTCATCCTTGAAGCCGCGGGTGGTCATGGCTGGTGTGCCGATACGCACGCCGCTGGTCACCATCGGTTTTTCGGGGTCGTTGGGAATCGCATTTTTATTGATGGTCATGTGCGCTGCGCCTAGAACGGCTTCAGCCTCTTTGCCAGTGAGTCCCTTGGAGCGCAGGTCTACCAGCATCACATGACTTTCAGTGCGGCCACTGACAATGCGCAGCCCGCGAGCTGTCAATGTCTCGGCCACGATCCTGGCGTTGGCAAGCACCTGTTGCTGATACAGCTTAAAGGCGGGGTCAAGGGCCTCTTTGAATGCGACTGCTTTGGCAGCGATGACGTGCATCAATGGGCCGCCCTGAAGGCCAGGGAAGATAGCGCTGTTGATGACCTTTTCGTGTGCCGCTTTCATCAGGATGATGCCTCCGCGCGGTCCGCGCAGGCTTTTGTGCGTGGTGCTGGTCACCACGTCAGCGTGGGGCACCGGGTTGGGGTAGACGCCAGCCGCAATCAAGCCGGCATAGTGCGCCATGTCGACCATGAAAATGGCCCCCACCTCTTTGGCAACCTGGGCAAAACGCTCAAAATCGATGCGCAGGCTGTAGGCCGAGGCGCCCGCAATGATCAGCTTGGGTCGGGTTTCGTGGGCCTTGCGAGCCATCGCGTCGTAGTCGATCTCTTCCTTCTCATTGAGCCCGTATGACACGACGTTGAACCATTTGCCACTCATGTTGAGCGCCATGCCATGGGTCAGGTGACCGCCCTCGGCCAGGCTCATGCCCATGATGGTGTCTCCAGGCTTTAAGAAGGCCAGAAACACGGCCTCGTTTGCCGAGGCACCACAGTGGGCTTGGACGTTGGCTGCTTCGGCCCCAAAAAGTTGTTTGGCGCGATCAATGGCCAGTTGTTCGGCCACGTCCACAAATTCACAGCCGCCGTAATAACGCTTGCCAGGATAACCTTCGGCGTATTTATTGGTCAGCTGCGTCCCTTGAGCGGCCATAACCGCTGGTGAGGCGTAGTTTTCGCTGGCGATCAATTCAATATGGTGCTCCTGGCGCTGGTTTTCGCGCTGGATTGCGGCAAACAATTCGGGGTCGGTTTGTTCGATAAGGGTTTGTCGGTTGAACATGGTTTTGTCAGGTTTGAACTTGCGAAAATTCTTGTTGAAAAAAAGCGCTAAGCCTTGGGGTGTTTGCGCAATCAGGTTGCTGCCCATTCCTGGGGTGGTTGCAGGGACAAGGGCTTGGCCCTCAGCGGGGGCGCAGCCCGTTGGTTCATTTAGGCTGGGCGCCACGGAAACGATTCTAGCGGCGGGGGTATGGCCGAGGGCCGGCACGCAGCCCGCTGGGGCCAGTCAGGTCAGTTCAGCGCCAGGCGAGGGGACTTTTCGGAGCTTGCAGGAGGGGCTGCTTTGGGCGGCGGCGCTTTGACTGTGGCTGAGCCAGCACTGTTGGAGAAGGGCGAGACCGTTGCGCCCTTGGCGACTTCCTGCAGCCGCTCGTACTCCGCCATGACTTTGGCGCCGTAGCCCCCATCGTCGCTGTGGTTGGTCGCGCCGACATAGCGCTGTAGGCCGCCCTCGATCGAGCCCGCGGCGCGCACACACTCTTCCAGCACCTTGACGCCAACACGAACATTGGCCAGCGGGTCAAAGGCAGCAAATTTACCGCCAAAACTGATGTACTTTTCGCTGTGAACCTTGGTCATCACCTGCATCAAACCTTGCGCGCCCATGGCGCTTTGCGCAAACGGGTTGAATCCAGACTCGATGGCCATCACAGCCAGCACCAGCTTGGGGTCGAGCTTGCTGCGAGCAGCTGCCTCGTAGGCCTCGGCGACGATGGCGCTCAGGGGTTCAGGTGCCACCCGGTAGCGTTTGCTCAACCACAGGGCAATTGCCGCTTGCTGTTTGGGTAAATCGGTGGGGTCTGCTGCAGTCGCGCGGTCGCTGGCCAGCAGGTCACTGACCACGCCACCGACCTCGATTCGGCGCTCTTGCAGCCAACCAAACAGCTTGAACTCGCCCAGGTGACGCAATTCAGGGTAGGAGACCAGCGCGGCGCTCACAACCAGCACCAAGATGCCGATCATCGCCAGGCTGTTGTGTGCGGTGTCCAGCACCAACTTGACCATCTGGTTTGCCAGCTTGTGCGCGGACTCTGTCGCGTTACGCCATGTTGACATCAGCATTTCCTTCTTTCGCACACACCCGCTTCGGGCCCGAGGGCTCGGCGTGGTGGCGCTGGGTTGTTACGCTTGTTCATGGAATCAGACGGGCGCCGTAACTTTCGCGTAGTCTGATCAAGCCCTGGCCGTTGAGGCATTGAGGGGGCGGGCTAAAGTAAGCAGGATTTTACCTTTTATCGCCTGGCCGGCGGACTCCATGGCCAGCCGTGCTCGAATGCGGGCGGACGCTTTAGGGTTTGCTCGGTTGGTTTTGATGCGCGTTACAAGGGGCCAGGCCCTTGGTCTACGCTTGAAATAGGGGCGAAAATAGACACCGTCAGTCGTTGGCAGGTGCGCTAAGCCCTGTCTTTTAATATGGTTTCTTCACGCCCCTTGCCATGAACAACGCGTCGCATCACACCGATAGCCCTTCGGTCAGTCTCCACGAACTTGACCAGTGGACGTCGGGTGCTTTCTCGGCGCCCACATCGGCTGAACGGGTAGCGTCATTGCAGGCATGGTTGGCAACATCGCCATCTGCCGAGCGCTTGCAGCTGGTCTACAAAGAGCTCAGTCACAAAGACAAGGGAGCAGCCAAACTCCTGCGTGAGCGTCTGGATGAAATCAAGCGCGACCGGGCGCAAAGTGAGCTGGCACAGGCCTGGGCTGAAAGAGCGCAAGGGTTGTTAGGGCAGGCGCTCATGAACCTGGCCGATGCCATGGCCTGGCAACGCGATGCAGCCAAGGCCGGCGCCCCCTTAAGCAAGGAGCCGCTTGCGGGCCTTAAAACTCAGCTGGCCGATCGGGTTCGCGCCACCGAGGATTTGCAGCACCGAGTGCAGGTTCAGCGCGAGGCGGCGGTATTGTTGGCGCAACGCATCGAGGTACTGTCGACTAAGTCGTGGGTAGACGCAGTGGCGAGCCAGCCAGGGCTTGAGGCTGATGTTCAACGTTGGCAGCAAGAGACCCAGGCGCTGGCCATCGAGCGCTGGTGGCCAGGTCTGGAGCACCGTTTCCAAGTGATGTTGGAGGACGCACGCTCGCAACTGCTGCAGGTCTGGGAGGCCTTTGGCGTGGCGCTACAGCAGGCCAAAACAGCCAGTGAGGACGCTCAGGCGCCTCTACCCCCGGTTCCCGTTTGGGCCGATGAGCTGCGCGCGTCCAGGTCTGAGTCTGATGCACCGGTTGTTCCTGAGGTTGTCGATCCCGCACTCAAAGCGCAAGCCGAGCAGAATGTGCGGGAGGTCTTGGCTAAGCTCGAAATAGAAGTTGCCGAAGGGCATGGCAAAGCCAGCGCCGGTGCTGCCACTGCCTTACGCGCTGCCTTGGCATCGCATGCTGGCCTGATCGACTCGCGCCTGGACAAGCGCGCTCACAGGGTGCTCTCTGCTGCCACTGAGCTGGAGAGCTGGCAGCGTTGGCGGGCCGATCAAATTCGCGAAGAGTTGGTGACCAAGGCGCGTGCATTGGTACAGACGGAGTCGGGCCAGGCGCCTGGCGGACGAAAGCTGCAAGAGCAACTAAAGACGCTGCGTCAAGCCTGGAAATTGACTGACCAAGGTGGGGTTCCGAACCACGCTTTGTGGAAAAAATTCGACAGCGCCTGTAACGAAGCCCACAAGCTTGTGGAGGCCTGGCTGAACCAGCGCAAGGCTGAAGCGGCGGCCGTGCAAGCGCAGCGCCAGGGATTGATTGATGAGCTGAAAGCCTGGGCGGCGCAGAACCGCACGGCGCTTGACGATGACTGGCGGGGATTTGCGCGAATTTTGCATACCTTTGCGGAGCGTTGGCGCCAGGGCGGCCACCTCTCCGAAAAACAATTTGCGTCCCTGCATACCCAGTGGAAGAGCGCCATGGACGAGGCGGCTGCGCCCTTGAAGGACTTGCAGGCGCAAAGTCTCGCCAAACGCCAGCAACTGATTGAAGAAGCCAAGTCATTGACTGAGCATGCGCAGTTTCGCATTGAGGAAGTGAAAGCCTTGCAGCAACGCTGGCAAAGCGAAGCGCACGCGGTGCCGCTGGATCGGCGTCACGAGCAAAAACTTTGGGATGCGTTTAGAAAGCCGATTGACCAGGCGTTCGAGCGACGCAGTGCAGACCGCACCAAGGCTGAACAGGCGCTGGGTGCGCGTGACAGGCTTGTCCTGCAAGCTTCCGACGCACTTAAAGAAGCCAACGCGTCTGGTGATGCGCAAAAGATCAAGGCGGCCATGGACGCACTGCAGCAGGTGTTGCGTGGCGACGCTGGTTCGGGCGCGCCTTTGCACAATGCTGAGCCCGACCAGAGGCAGCCAGCGCACACCTTAGGGGAGTCCGCGCAAGACGTGGCCGACGCGCCTTCGTCAGACCCCTCAACAACATCGACGACAGCCGGTAGGGGTGAGGGCGTGGCCAAGCGCCCGGTTGTTGCGATGCGTGGGGATGATCGACCCAGCGCCAAAATTTCAGCGCCGGCTGCGCCGCGTCCCCAGGCTGGTAAAGACCGCGGCGCGCGTGGGCCACGCGCAGGCTTTGAGGCAACGCGCCGTGATGCGCGCCCGGTGCGCCCAGATGCACCGCGCCTGGGCGAGCCTGCGTTCAGATCGCAACGCGATGCCATGGAACAGGCCGAATTGGCCTTGCGAAAACTCGCTGCTCATGCCCATGGTGAGGCATTGACGCAGCTGCTGCTGGCCTGGCAACAGCGCGACGCCAACAAGGTGCCGTCGGCGCATGATTTGGGCAAGCGTTTGTCCGCCTCAGATCGGGCTATGTGGATCAAAGCACTATCGGATCAGGCTCACGGAGACAGTGGTGAGGCC